>CAISUK010000057.1 GCA_903888645.1 uncultured Pseudomonadota bacterium
AGCGGTAGAGATCATCACCGATATCGCGGATCAGACAAATCTTTTGGCGCTTAATGCGGCGATCGAAGCGGCGCGTGCCGGTGAGCATGGCAAGGGATTTGCGGTAGTTGCCGCGGAAGTGCGCAAGCTGGCCAAGCGTAGTCAGGTAGCGGCGCAGGAAATTGGCGAGTTGGCCTCAAGTAGCGTCGGCATGGCCGAGAAGGCCGGCAAGTTGCTGGATGAAATGGTACCGAGCATCAAGAAGACTTCCGATCTGGTTCAGGAAATTGCAGCGGCGTCCGAAGAGCAGTCCTCGGGCGTATCGCAGATCAATGCCGCCATGGGCCAGCTCAACAAGGCGACGCAGCAGAACGCTTCTGCGTCCGAGGAACTGGCAGCCACTGCTGAAGAGATGGGCGGCCAGGCCGGCCAACTACAGGAATTGATGTCCTTTTTCAAAATAGACCAGCAAAGCAGAAGTTCGAGGGTTGCCACTATGGTGGCACACGGCACTACACCAGCGATGCGCGCCCGCAGTGCGCGGCCAAGTAAGATTTCAGCCGCAGCCAGAGTTCAAGACTTCGAACGCTTCTAATGGGGACAATCTAGATCGAAACCAACTTTTGTGTCGAGGAGTGGTCAATTCTTGCAAGGTCCGATCCTGATGCGTTTGAGGTTCGTCGCACGAATGCTAGCGCCCGGTTCCTTCGGGAATCTTCGAGCAGGTAACGCCGTATTTGGTTGTGTCTGGAGCGGGAAATCGATTCGGAGCGGAGTCGCGCCCGTGATCCTGAGATGGCCTTTAAGGCCATATCCAGAATAACGTGCAAGCACCTCGCATTTCTTAGCGAACTGATCGATGAGGTCAGCGGTTGTATGAACCAGATGAACAGCTATCAGGATGCGGTACCCACTGCCTCCATTCAGATGGGGCTCAGCTGCGGTGGTTCCACAGCAAAATGTAAGAAAGCGTGTTCGCAGTGCTTGGGTAGTCGTTAAACATCTTGAGCGGCAGCTTCCCATTTTTTCGTGATCTCGGCGAGTGGCCGCTATCCAATTCGCTCAATGACGGCTCAATGGCCGAAAGGGTGAGTCCAGAAGATTGCCACATTGCGGTCGTTCCCGATCTCGCGCTAAGCAGGAAATCCAAGCTTTAGCGCGTACTCGTGCGCTTGCGCTGTCGGGTATACGAATGCCGACTTCGGGGACGGCCAAGGTAGTGACCGCAATCGCCAGCAATGCCATATCCATATTCAAGAACAGACAGTACTCGTTGAGTCTTGCATAGGGGTTGAGAATGATAATGGCAATATCGAGGTTTCAAGCTCGATACTGACTCGTCGCTCATATGTCCGTCCTGCTATGCCAAACCATCGCGCTGCAAGCCGGTACGTTGCCAGAGGGCGAAATATTGTCGCCTGACATCTTCGTGCATTTCGCCGACCGCCCGTCGCTTTATCCAAGTCATGCGGACACCCCTGACGAAGAGCTTGCTAGGCCGTGCAGTCAAGCACTGGATGACTTGCGGCGTAAAAATCTACTGGATTCAACGCCCGGCCGCAATGCGTAGGGTCGAATGGCACTTCGTGACAGGAGTGTCGACAGCGGCACTGATCCACTCGCTCGGTTCTCCTGCGTCACCGGGATGCATGGACCCGTCGCGCATTCGCTAACGCCGATCAAAGCAGTCCGTCGAACGGCTGAATCTCGACCAGGTCACCTGGAGCAACGCTACCGCGTTCTTCGGGCAGGACGATGAAACAGTTGGCCTCCGACATCGAGCGCAACACGCCGGAGCCCTGATTGCCGGCGAGGCGAACTATCCAGGCGCCAGCCTCGGCGGTCAGGCAGCCACGCGGAAACTCGCGGCGCCCGGGTGACTTGCGAATGGCCTCGGCGCAAGGCACTAAAAAGGTGGGACGTGCCGGCAGCGGGTCTACGCCCATCAGTTTGAGCAAGGCATCGACGACGATCTGATAGAAAGCGACCATGACGGCAACCGGATTACCCGGAAGACCGCACAACCAGGCACTGCCAATTCGCCCGAAAGCCATCGGTCGCCCCGGCTTGATATCAATCTTCCAGAAGGTCACCTCGCCCAATTTAGCCATCATGGCCTTGACATAATCGGCCTCACCGACGGAGACCCCGCCGGTGGTCAGTACGACATCCGCCTGCGTCGCCGCCTCGCGAAACGCCTGCTCCAATGCCATCGGCTCGTCGCGGATGACGCCCATATCGAGCAACTCGACGCCAAGTTTGGTCAGCGCGGCGTGCAGCGTATAGCGGTTGCTGTCGTAGACCTCGCCCGGCGCGAGCGGGCGCCCGATCGAGGCAAGTTCATCGCCTGTGGAAAAAAAGGCCACGCGCAAGCGGCGGCGAACTGGCACCTCGGCGCAACCCAGCGACGCCAGCAAGCCGAGCTCCGCCGCGCCCAGGCGCTTGCCGGCGAACAGCGCGGGGCGGCCTTTGGCTAAGTCCTCACCGGCCCGGCGCACGTTCTGCCCAACTTTTTGCCCGGCGGGAATAGCAATCGCATCGCCCTCGGCACGGACAATTTCCTGCACCACTACCATGTCCGCACCGCGCGGCAGCACCGCCCCGGTCATCACGCGGACCGCCTGTCCGGCGCCGACGACTCCGGAAAAGGCGCTCCCAGCCAGTGCAGTTCCGACCACCATCAGCCGCGATTCCTCGGCAGAAACAAGATCGGAAGAGCGCACCGCATAGCCGTCCATCGCCGAGTTGTCATGCGCCGGCACATCAAAGGGTGCGATCACGTCGCGAACCAGCACGCGGCCAAGCGCACTGCGGATCGCCACGCTTTCCCAGCCCGACACCGGCGCAACGGAATCGATGACGAGTTTGCGTGCCGCGGCGACGGTCAGGGGTTTCTGTGGGGATTGGTTGGTGGCTGGTTTGTCCATGCGTGCTGCACTCCCGAAATGACTATTCAACAATACGCGAAAAGGCTGCGCGGCGGACAATTGTCGCAGGGACCAGCACGACTTGCAGCGAACTGTCCGCCGGCACTGCTAAGATTGCCACATGAAGATCACTCTTAAACTTTTTGCTTCCCTCTCGGACTATCTGCCGCCCGGCGGCCGGGATAATCGCGTCGATCTGGAGGTTGCCGACCAGGCCTCAATTTCAGACATCCTCGCACCGCTCAACCTGCCGGAGCAACTGGTGCATCTGGTGCTGGTCAATGGCACCTACGTGGCGCCGGCGGCGCGCGCCGGGCGGTTGCTGAGCGAGGGCGACCAGATCGGCATTTGGCCGCCGATTGCAGGTGGCTGAATTGCCGGTGGTTGAATGCATGGAGGTGGCCCGCCCCGCCGTACCCGACGTTCTGCAGCGTGACATGTCGGCAACCATGGCGGAGTTCGCGCGCGGTCTTGGCATGGCCTTTCCCGCCGCCGGCATTCCCGATCATGTCGATGAAGCGGGTCGAGTCTTCTCGGTACCGATGAGCGGCGGTCACTGCGAAATCGCTGCCGAACCCGGCCCGCTGCGCAAGATCGCCCTCTTGCAGTTGCCGACGCTGCGCGTGCGCATTGCCTTTATTGGCGGCAATCAAGCGCAGCGCAGAGCTTTTCTGACGCACATGGATCTCGTCATGCGGCGCGGTGGGGGCTAATGTCGGAAACCTTCGGCGATGCGCTGTCGCTGCTCGGTCGTCTCGACCCGGCGGTGCTCGGCATCGTCTGGCTTTCGTTCAAGGTCAGCCTGACGGCCGTCTGCATCGGTGCGGCAATCGGCCTGCCGCTGGGCGCCTGGGTCGCAGTCGCCGAGTTCCCCGGCCGCAGCGTGCTGGCGGTCCTGTTGAATGGAATGATGGGCGTGCCTTCTGTCATCGTCGGCGTCATCGTTTACTTGCTGCTCTCACGCTCCGGGCCTTTCGGCCCGATGGGGCTGCTGTATTCGCCGGCTGCCATGGTCGTCGCGCAAACGCTGCTGGTGGTGCCGCTGGTCGCGGCCTTGACGCGGCAGATCGTCGAGGATGCCTGGCGAGAGTATGCGATCGAACTGCGTTCGTTGCGTTTCAACATGCGCCAATGTATTTCCACCTTGCTCTACGACTGCCGCTTTTCGCTGGTCGTGGCGCTGCTGGCCGGCCTCGGTCGGGCCATGTCGGAAGTCGGCGCCGTCATGATTGTCGGCGGCAACATCGAAGGCTTCACCCGCGTCATGACAACGGCAATTGCCCTGGAAACCGCCAAGGGCGACCTGTCTCTGTCGCTGGCCCTCGGCATCGTCCTGATCTCGGTGGTGCTGGTGCTGAACGGTGGCGCCTACACACTGCGTTACTGGGCCATGCGCCGCTACGGATAGGCCGAAGATGTTTCCGATCCGACTCGCAGGAGCGCGCTTCACTGCTGGTGACCGACCGCTGCTCGACGGCATCGACCTGACGATCGGCGGCGACGGCATTACCGTTTTTCTCGGGCCAAATGGTGCCGGAAAGAGTTTGCTGATGCTACTGCTGGCCGGCCTCCTGATCCCTGATGGCGGCCGCATCGACTGGAATGGCGGTCCCCTGCCGGACGCCGGGATCGACATGATGTTCCAGCAGCCGATGCTGTTGCGCGCTTCGGTCTTTGCCAATGTGGCACTGGCGCTGAAGCCACTGGGTATGAAGCAAACGGATGTTCGCCGGCAAACGATGGAAGTATTGCACCGTGTCGGCCTCGGCCACCGTAGCGAAGACAGTGCCCGACTGCTCTCCGGCGGCGAAAAGCAGCGCCTGGCGCTGGCCCGCTCATGGGTGAGGCGGCCGCGCCTGCTGCTGCTCGACGAACCTACGGCATCGCTCGACCCCACCGCCACCGAAGCCGTCGAATCGATCGTCCGCGAAATCCGCACCGAAGGTGCGAAAATCCTCATGACCACGCATAATCTCGGTCAGGCCATGCGCATATCCGACGACATCGTCTTCATTGACGCCGGCAAAGTCCGGGAACACACAGCCACTGCCCGCTTTTTTTCATATCCGCAATCCCCCGAAGCCAAACTTTTTATCCAAGGAGAACTGCCATGGCGAATCGCTTTCGAACCCTGACCCTGACCTTTACTCTGGTTGCCTCACTGCTGCTCGCCAGCACGGCGGCCAGAGCCGAGGAATTCATTACGCTGGCATCCACCACCTCGACCGACCAGTCCGGCCTGTTCGGCTTCATCTTGCCGAAGTTCGAGGCGCAAAGCGGCGTCAAGGTCAAAGTGGTCGCCCTCGGCACCGGCCAGGCGCTCGACACCGGGCGGCGCGGCGATGCCGACGTGGTTCTGGTCCACGACCGACCGGCGGAAGATCGCTTCGTCGCCGAAGGCTGGGGCATCGAGCGCAGGGATGTCATGTACAACGACTTTGTCATCGTCGGTCCGAAAGCCGACCCGGCCAAAATCAAGGGCACCGGCGATGCCGTCGACGCCTTCCGCCGCATCGCCGCAGCGCCGGTCGATTTCGTCTCGCGCGGCGACAAGAGCGGCACCAACGCCGCCGAACTGCGCTTCTGGAAAGAAGCCGGCGTCGATCCAAAAGCCTTCAAGGGTTACAAGGAAGCCGGTTCGGGGATGGGCCCGACGCTCAACATGAGCGCCTCGCTCAACGCCTACACGCTGGCCGACCGGGGTACCTGGCTGTCATTCAAGAATCGCCAGGATCTGGAAATCCTGGTGGCCGGCGACAAGCGCCTGTTCAACCCCTACGGCGTCATGCTGGTCAATCCGGCCAAGCACCCGCATGTCAAGCAGGAAGCCGGGCGCAAGTTCATCGACTGGATCACTTCGGCCGATGGCCAATCCACCATTGCCGCTTACAAGATAAGCGGCGAACAGTTGTTCTTCCCGGACGCAAACAAGTAGCTGCAAGACAGGTTGGTTGACTGAGCCGGGAAAAGGTGTTGGAGTGAACCGGACCTTCTGATACCAAAGCAGTCGGCGTGATGTGGTGGAGGCAGTGTGATCATTTCTCAATGCTCGACATAAGCGCACCCCATTCCCTGTTCAACGCCGAGGCTGGTAGCCACCCTCTACCTGTCGATGAGCGCGAAATCGCGGCGGTCTTGCGTGCCAGTCGCCGCTGCTATCAAGCGCAGCCCTATTTTCTTGAGCGCTATGGCGAACGCGGTGAAGCCTTTACGCGTTCCGATGGCGGATACCTCGCCACATTGGCAGATCATCCGCAGAGCCATGTCGACAGTCAGGTAATCTGGCTTGCCCGAATCCTGGCCAATCGAGGCATACCGCGCTGGCTGATGGAAATGCATCTTGACTTGCTCGTTACAGAGCTGACTGCGGCGGTGCCTGACCGCGCCGCCGAGTATTTCAAGTTGCATTGCGCTGCTCAGGTGTTGCGCGAGGAACGGTTGGCGGCGATCAGCCAGTCCGACTTCGATGCCTTGGTGGCAAAGTTCGACTCAGCGTCTGGCGGAGGACTCAAAGGCGCCGGAGCGCTTCTGGTTGCCGCCGTATGCGATGAATACTGCGGGTTGGCTGAAGCAGTCCCCAGTCTCGTAGGCTGGCTGGGAAGCCCGACCCGCTTTTCGCCAAAGTGGTGTGTTGCCGCCACCGACACGCTCGCTCAAGCCAGGAGGCTCGCGGCCCAAAGCCGGGCCGACGCACCATGACCGCAGTCTTGAGCGCACCGCCCTCGATAGAAAACGCTTGTTATCGAGAATATCTGAAGGCACTGCTGGAAGGTGACCGGCCTCGCTGTGCCGAGGTGGTACAGGAGCAGCTAGCGCGAGGCGTTTCGCTCAAGAAGGTTTATCTCGACCTCATCCAGCAGGCGATGTACGAGGTCGGAACCTTGTGGGAGAGAAACGCTGTCTCGATAGCGGCGGAACACCTGGCGTCGGCCAGCACCGAGTTGTTACTGGCACAGATTTACCCACAGATCTTCGCTCAACCGCACAAGGATCGCCGCGCCATCATCGCCTGCGTGCCGCGCGAGCTTCACCAGATTGGCGCCCGCATGGTCGCGGACTTCTTCGAATTGCACGGCTGGCACAGTTTCTCGCTGGGCGCCAACACCCCCACCGCGGCGCTGGTCAGCATGATTCGCGAGCGTGATCCGGACGTGGTTGGCCTGTCAATGAGCCTGCTGTTCAATCGGCCGCATCTCGAAGCGATGCTCGACGAGATCAGTCGCGAGTTTCCGACGCTTGAACTGTTTCTCGGCGGGCGGGCTTTCACTGGCGACGATGCCGGACGACAAGCACGCGAAGAGTTGATGCAACGCTATCAAAAGCTGGTCTATTTCGAGTCGCTGAACGAACTGGAAGACTATCTGACCAATGTCTGACGCGCCCTCTCCATCCATCCTCGATGACAATGCAATGGACGGCATCGTCTGGCGCGAAGCGCCGCTTGTCTTGTTGCGACTTAGTCCTGCCAACATTGTCACAAGCTGCAACCCCTACGCGCTACAGCTCACGGGAATGGCTCTTGAGGGAATGGCGCTTGGCCAGATATTCCTTGATTTCTCGCCGCAGCCAGCACCGATCGATGTGGGCGCATTGATGGCGGCCAAGAGCCCATCGCGCTTCCTTTTGCCGACGGCGACGGGTTTATCCGACAACCTGCTATTTCGCTTTATCGCAACGGCACCGGACGAAGTGCTGGCCATTGGCTGGCATGACATGCCCGAAGTGACGAACTTGCAGCAGCAGTTGATCGAGCTGAACAACGAGCTCAATTACGTGACCCGTGCAGCGCTAAAAGACTCCCAATTCGAGATCGAACGACAGTCCGCGAAACATCTGCGCATTCTGGAGTCGGCTGGCGAGGGGATTTGCAGTCTGGACGCCGACGGACGCCCGATCTTTGTCAATCCGGCCGCTGCGGAAGCTCTTGGCTACAGCCCGGAAGAATTGATCGGGCAACCCAGCTATGCGGCATGGCATGGTCGCCACCCCAGCGGCCGGCCTTATGCCGAGGCCGAGAGCCCGATCCAGCAGACCCTGACGCAGGGCATCTCGCATAAGGCCGGGGAGGATTATTTTCAGCGCAAGGATGGCGCGTTCGTTCCTGTGGCGTTTACCTCCAGTCCGATCATCGACCATCGCAAGGTGGTGGGTGCTGTCGTCACGTTTCGCGACATCACCGAACGCAAACAGACCGAAGTCGCCTTGCGCCTCTCCGCCAGCGTCTTTGCCAACAGTTACGAAGGCATCGTCATCACCGACCCGGAGAGCGTCGTCATCGATGTCAACCCGGCTTTTTCGCGCATTACCGGCTACAGCCGCGACGAAGTCCTGGGACAGAACCCGCGAATCCTCGGTTCCGGCCGTCAAGGTCCCGAGTTCTACGCCCGGATGTGGGATTCCTTGCGCGAACGTGACTTCTGGCAAGGCGAAATATGGAACCGCCGCAAGAGTGGCGAGGTTTATGCCGAAATGCTGTCCATCTCCGCGGTGCGCGACAACAGCGGTCAATTGCAGCAGTACATCGGCGTCTTCTCCGACATCACGTATCTCAAAGCGCACGAAGCCGAACTTGACCGCATCGCCCACTACGACACGCTGACCGGCGCGCCAAATCGTCGGCTGCTGGCAGACCGTCTCGAACAGGCCATCGTTCGCTCCCGACGCAGCAAGAATCCGATGGTGGTGTATTACCTCGATCTCGACGGCTTCAAGGCAATCAACGACCAGCACGGCCACGAAACCGGCGATCAGTTACTGATTGCCCTGGCGAAGCACATGAAGGACGCCCTGCGCGAAGGCGACACGCTGGCCCGTGTCGGTGGCGATGAGTTCGTCGCCGTGCTCAGCGATTTGGCGGACGTCGCCGCGAGTGTCCCGATGCTCGGCCGCCTGCTCGCCGCCGCTGCCCAGGTCGTCAAGGTTGGCGATTTGCTGCTGCAGGTTTCGGCCAGTATCGGCGTCACCTTCTACCCGCAGGCGGAAGATGTCGATGCAGATCATTTGCTGCGCCAGGCCGACCAGGCCATGTATCAGGCCAAGCTGGCCGGCAGGAATCGTTACCACGTCTTTGACGCCGAGCTGGACCGCAGCGTTCGCGGCCGGCACGAGACTCTCGAGCGTATCCGCCTCGCCCTTGCCGCAAACGAGTTCGTGCTCCATTACCAGCCCAAGGTCAACATGCGCACGGGGGCGGTCACCGGTGCCGAAGCCCTGATTCGCTGGCAACATCCGGACAAGGGTCTGCTGCTGCCCGGCGTGTTCCTGCCGGTGATCGAGAACCACCCGCTGGCCGTCGAAATCGGTGAGTGGGTGATCGATACCGCACTGACCCAGAAGACGCTCTGGCGCTCGGCTGGATTGAACATCCCGGTCAGCGTCAATGTCGGGGCGCGCCAATTGCTGCAGGCGGATTTCGTCTCGCGGCTGCAAGGAATCCTGGCGGCACACCCGGACGCCAGCCCGCACCACCTCGAACTGGAAATACTGGAGACAAGTGCACTGGAAGACTTGGCCAAGGCAGCTCGGGTCATCGACGCCTGCCGGGCGATTGGCGTTTCATTTGCGCTGGATGACTTCGGGACCGGCTATTCCTCGCTGACCTATCTGAAGACACTATCCGTCAAGCAGCTCAAGATCGACCAGAGCTTTGTTCGAGACATGCTCGACGACCCGGACGACCTGGCGATTCTGGAAGGCGTGCTCGGCCTCGCCAGCGCTTTTTATCGTGAGGTCATTGCCGAAGGGGTCGAGACCGTGGCCCACGGAGAAATGCTGCTGCAGCTTGGTTGCGATCTGGCGCAGGGCTTCGGCATTGCCCGCCCGATGGCCGGAAGCGATATCCCCGGCTGGGTTGCCGGCTGGCGGCCTGATCCGGTATGGGCCGAACGCGCTGTAGTCAACCATGACGACCTGCCCCTGCTCTTTGCCAATGCCGAGTACCGCGCCTGGATTGCCAATGTTGAAAACTGCCTCAAAGGCGA
>CAISUK010000058.1 GCA_903888645.1 uncultured Pseudomonadota bacterium
CGCCGCACCGGGCTACAGCAGCTCGGCGACCCAGCGGCTCGCCGCTGGGTTGCTCCAGTCACATTCCCCCACAACGCTGAACAGCACCCGGCCCTGGCGGTTGATGGCCAGCGTGCTCGGAAAGATGTGCACACCCAAAGCCTTGGCCGCTTGCCCATCGCTGTCGCGCAGCACCGGCAGGCGCAGGCTCGTGGTGTCGATGAAGCGGCGCACGGCGCTCTCGCTTTCGCGGTAGTTGACGGCCATCACCTGCAAGCCTTGCGTCGCATATTGCGCCGCCAGACGCTCCAGCGCCGGCATCTCGGCGCGACAGGGCTCGCACCAACTGGCCCAGAAGTTCAGCAGCACCGGCTTGCCTTTCTGCTCGGCCAGGCGCCATATCGCGCCGTCAAGCGTGGGCAGTTGCAGCGCGGGTTTTACCGGCTGGCGTAACCAGGCCCGGCGCTGCCCGTCAGCAGCCAGCGCTGGCCAGGCCCAGGCGGCACAGGCCGTGGCAGCCAGCCAATCGCGGCGTGTGCGGAAGTGGTTTTCAGAATTCACCTGCGCATTGTGCCGGGGCGGCTGCGGTCTGTGCCGATGCCCCTGACCTTGGTAAGATATTCCAGCGCGAACCCAAGCAGCAGAGGGTCGCGCAGCCGTTCGATGCCGCCCCTGATCACCAAGTCTGAGGTTCCCATGTCAAACACCGATCATTCACCCTCCCCGGCCAGTTTCATCGATGTCTTCGAGCGCCAGCGCGCCACCGCGCTGCGACTGCGCACTTCCACGGCGGCCGAGCGCATCGAAAAGTTAAAGCGCCTGCGCGCTGCCGTCATCGCCTACACCGACACATGGTGCAAAGCCGGTTGGGCCGACTACCGAAAGCCGCCCGGCGAGGTGGAGCTGGCCGAGGTTCTGCCGGTGGTGGTGGAAGTCAACGATGCCATCCGCAAACTCAAGTCCTGGATGACGCCGACGCGCGTGTGGCCAACGCCGATGCTGATGGGCACGAGTGCCTGGGTCAAGTACGAGCCGCGCGGGCGCTGCCTGATCATCTCGCCCTGGAACTATCCGGTCAATCTCACCTTCTGCCCCCTGGTCGCGGCCATTGCCGCCGGCAATACCGTCATCATCAAGCCCTCTGAAATGGCCCCGAATCTGGCGGCCGCGATGGCGAAACTGGTGCGCGAGGTGTTCACCGAAGACGAGGTCGCGCTGTTCGAGGGCGATGCCTCAGTCGCCCAGGGTCTGCTGGAACTGCCGTTTGACCACATCTTTTTTACCGGCAGCCCGATGATCGGCAAGGTCGTGATGGCGGCTGCGGCCAAGCACCTCACCAGTGTCACCCTGGAACTCGGTGGCAAGAGCCCGACCATCATCGATGCCAGTGCGAACCTGGACCTCGCCGCGCAAAACGTGATGTGGGCCAAATGCACCAACGCCGGACAGACCTGCATCGCGCCCGACTACGTGTTCGTGCACAGCTCGGTGAAGGACGCGTTCGTCGCGCGCTGCCGTACGCAACTGGTGCAGGCCTTCGGAACAGACCCGGCCGCGCAAAGCCCGCACTTTGCCCGCATCGTCAACGTGCGCCACGCCAGCCGGATCAAGGCGCTGCTCGATGATGCCAAGGCGCGCGGTGCACGCGCGCACCTGGCCGACGCTGCC
>CAISUK010000059.1 GCA_903888645.1 uncultured Pseudomonadota bacterium
CCATGCGCGCGGCACCATCTTTGGCATGAGCCGCGGCACCAGCCATGCGCACATTGCCCGCGCCGCACTGGAAGCGATCGCCTTCCAGTGTGCCGACCTGCTCGCCGCCATGCGCGCCGATGCCGGCACCGCATTAACCGAATTGCGCGTCGATGGCGGCGGCGCGAAGAACAATCTGCTGATGCAGTTCCAGGCCGATCTGCTCGGTGTCCCGGTGGTTCGTCCGTGCGTCACCGAGACAACGGCCTTGGGTGCCGCTTATCTGGCTGGACTGGCTGTCGGATTCTGGCAGACGCCCGCCGATCTGGCCGCGCACTGGCAGGTCGAGCGGCGCTTCGAACCGACCGTGGCCGCCGAAGAACGGGCAGAACTCCGCAGTGGCTGGCATAAGGCGGTGCGTCACGCGCTCGCCTGGGCACGCGATTGATCCGTCGCCCTACCCCCAACAGGACGCGTCGCGGGCGTATCCATCACAAGCAGACGAACAACCGCGCTTGCGCAAAAATCGGCGGCTGCTAACTGCCAGCTTACCTTACTAAGTTGTTGACACGGTGCTGTCACCGTGCTGTTGCTCTAGCTCATTAGTTTCCCAAGAATTCTCACGAAAGGAGACAGGGCTGGTTTCCATCGTCCTCCGTTACACTTCACCCTAATCGACCAGATACGGCACGGTAACAGTGGCTATAACCCAGCGCCGACAATGAATATACTGTGCATATTGCCAGTGGCCTGAAATGCTAGCGTCTCGCTGGCCAGAATGGGAAAATATCGGCGGTCGGAAAAGGGCGATATTCCACTGGAAAATGGCATCTATTTCGAGGGGTATTGATGCGACAACGAGAAGAAGTATTGAACGTGCGCTTGGCTGAGGTTCTGCGCGGGTACGGCGTTACGGCAAATCCCGAAACAATAGTGAATCATGGGAAAAGCCGGCCTGATATCGCGCTCTCGTCATTTCGTGGTATGCGAGTTGTGGTTGAAGGAAAGTTGGAAGATGCCCCACAACCTAGGTCAGCGGTCGAATCTGATGCCAGAGGTCGATTGGATTCCGGCATCGCACAACTGGTAATCGCGGTTATCTACCCCGAGATGCTTAGGGGATGTAGCGATGCCGTGCTGGTGAAGACATTAGCCAAGTCGGTCCTCGATTTCACGGTTTTCTCAGAGTCTTGGCAATCTCCGTGGCGGCATGGCAGTGCGGCGGAAATCCTCTCGGAGCTTCGTCGAGTCCACGAAAATGTTTGCCAACAAGATGCCGTCGAGAAGGCGGCCAAACACTTGTCGCAGTATCTTGACGGCGTTGCCGATCTGCTCCGTTACGAACACGCCACGTGTGATCGGTTGTCGGCATTGCTGGGCTTTTCAGCACAGCCCAATGAGAAGCAAAAGTTGTCCGAGGCACGGCGCCGCACAGCAGCAAAAGTGGCAGCGCTGACCATTGCAAATGCATTCATCTTCCAAGAGCAACTTTCAGCTGCTAATGCCAAAGTTCGGCCTCTATCAGGAATGATCGGTGACCCGAATTTTATGCAGGAAGTAGCGCAGCATTGGCGGTACATCTGCAATACGATCAACTATGTTCCTATTTTCGAAATTGCCATCGAGATTCTTCACAGCATTCCATCATCATCAGGTGCCGATGGCGTAATTCGCCACTTGGCGGAGGAGGCGCTTGTTGTATCCACTAACAAGGCCGCCTTGCGTCACGACTTAATGGGACGGATCTACCATTTTCTATTGCACGAAGCGAAATTTCTCGGAACCTATTACACATCCGTCCCTGCGGCCACGTTACTGCTCAAGCTAGCGCTTAACCCAAGCAAGTGGTCAGTAGATTTTTCCGATATCGGCGCGCTTACCGAGTTCAAGGTGGCCGATTTGACCTGCGGCACAGGCACTTTGCTAATGGGAGCAAGCCAAGCAATTATGGATAATTTTGTGAGGGCGCGTTACGCCAAGCAAAAGAAGCTTGGCGATAAGCAGTTCTCCGACTTGCATAAGACGCTCATGGAATCGTCGATCCACGGCTACGACGTACTGCCTTCAGCCATCCACCTTACAGCCTCGTCGCTTGCCCTGATCGCCCCGAACGTGAAGTTCGACAAGCTTCGCTTGTATTCGCTTCCTTTATCTGGACGAAGCGAGAAAACAGTCAAGCTGGGAAGTCTTGACTTCCTCCACGCGCCGTCGGTCGCGATGCAGTTTGGCCTATTCGGCGAGCACGAGCAAACCGAAGTATCGCGCGTAGGGGGGCAAGGTATGAGAAAGCAAGCAGCTACTTTGCCGGAAGTCGACTTGTTCGCGATGAACCCGCCGTTTGTCCGTTCAGTTGGAGGCAACTTGTTGTTCGGCAGCCTCCCGGAAGTCGAGCGCAAGCGGATGCAGTCTCACCTCAAAGCCATTGTCCGCAATCAAAACCTGTCAGCTTCCATTACGGCTGGTTTAGGCGGAGTATTTGTGGCTCTTGCCGATAGGTTCATAAAGCGCGAAGGACGATTGGCCTTTGTGTTGCCTGCCGCACTGGCAACAGGAGAAGCTTGGGGTGAGACACGCTCTCTGATTAACACTGGCTATCACCTTGAGCATGTCGTGATGTCGCATGATGCCTCTCGCTGGTCGTTTTCGGAAAACACCGACTTGTCAGAGCTGTTATTTGTCGCTAGAAAACTGCGGAAGGGTGAGTCAAATAAGGAACTGCCAACGGTTTTTGTGAATCTATGGCGGAATCCAGAGAATATCGGCGATGCGCTATCTGTGGCTCGCCTAGTGCAATTGAACGACGCTGCGCCGATCGGATCTGCTCAGTCGCCGGGAGGCGTAAGAAAGCTTGTTGAAATGGCCGAGGAATACGGCGAACTGATAACCATCCCGATGAGTGAAATCTCCGAATCCTGGTGGGGAGGCGCTTTTGCCCAAACAGAACTCGTTCGTCATGCGAGGCTCTTGGCTGGAGGAAAAGTATATGTCCCAGGAGAAGCGCCAGTGGACATACCCATCGCAAGGTTCTCGACGATAGCGACGATTGGTCCCGATCGTCGCGACATTCACGATGGCTTCTCGGTCGAAACGCACCCGACTCCCTATCCAGCCTATTGGAATCATGACGCAGAAAACGATATCAGTCTGAATGCCGCTCCAAATGCATGGTTGAATCCATTATCGAGTGCAAAGCCTGGCCGGAATCTCAGGAAAGCATCTGATCTTTGGCCGCGCGCGGGCCGCCTTCTGGTAGCTGAGCGTTTGCGCCTAACTTCACAAAGAATTGCCGCAGTCTTATTGCCGCAACCCGTATTGTCAAATACCTGGTGGGTAATTCGTTTGATGAACGAAGATGATCGCGCCTACAAAGCGATGGTACTCTGGATGAATAGCACGATCGGCTTGGCCGGGGTGCTCTTGAGCCGCGTCCCAACAGAAGGTCCCTGGATACAGCTAAAGAAGCCAGCCCTCGAATCCATGACGGTACTGGACGTGACAAAACTCTCCGAAACTCAGCTTGATGATCTCGGAGCGGCTTTTGATCGAGTTGCGTCTCTCGGGCTTGAACCATTCAAGAATATGAGTAGCGATCAAGCTCGTAAGCAAATCGACGACGCACTGTCCCGCACGTTTGGAATCAAGGGAATCTCCCGCTTGCGAACCATGCTGGGCTACGAGTCAATCGTGACCGGCCAGCCAATGCTGAAGGCCAGGACTGACACTTCCGCGGTCGAAATAGAACCGGCACAACTGGCGCTTGATTGGGTTTAGCACAAGGGACAATAGTCCCAACCGGGCTTCAAGCGGCCGCATACGACCACGGTGTTATTTGACGATCTCGCCTGGGCAACCGATCAAAACGGCAGCAAGGCCTGCAGCCAGAATTTGTCGAATTCACCGCGATTCTTGACGTCGAACTCATGCTGCAGCTTGCTGACCAGAACGAAGCGTGGCGAGAAAACATGGCTGACGAATGGGCCGATCGCATTGGCACTGCCGCGATTGCCGATCCCGGTGCCAGGCAGATGAGTCGATTGGCCGTTCAATCGGTCGTCGCTGGTCTGGCGGAACAGATAACCTTGAAGCCCTAGCGTGGTCTGCGATGTGGGCTTGTAGCCGGCGCTGAATTCGGCGGTGAGTTCGTCGCCGGATTGATAGTTGTTGGCTTTGTTGCGGGTGTTGACGCCATAGCGTAGCTTCAGGCCGAAAATGCTGCTGTCGTTGGGTCGCCAGGACACCGCATAGAGCGGCGCGAACTGCCAGTAATTGCGTCCAGTATTGACCGGCGCCGCGACAGCGTATGCACCGAGCGGCTCGATGATTTCGAAATTGACCGATTGATTGACCTGTTCGCCTTTCCAGGCCAGGCGCAGTGGAAAAAATAGCGGGTCGGTCATCCCGGTACGATTGCCGCTGGCATCGGGCAACGCATTTGATATGCGCCGCTGCAGGCGAATATCGGGAAAGGGAATCGATGCGCCTGACTCGACCGAGGCGCCGAACAATTTGCTATCCCAGACATACTGCAGTCGATAGGAAACGGTATCGGCATTGACCTCATACCGGGCCCAGCCGAGATCCTGCCCGGCATTGCCCTTGATCGCCGCGGCGTGCGACTTGTTGTAATACATCAGCTGATAGAACCCGGGCTTGAGCATGTCGCCGTAGGCGATTTCGACGCCGACCGGATAGGAACTCCCGCCGAGTTCGGTCGCAACAACCAGACCACTGAAAGAAAGTAGCACCGGCACGGCGCAAATCGAGGCTTTCAGGCGATTGCGGGCCACCAGACCGCGGGGAAATTGATCCATAGTTTTCAGACTCCAGAAGGGCCCGCAACAGGGCCGCAAAACTCAACACGGTTCCATTTTACGTACGTTGCCGCACAGACAAGCGCAAGAGGGCCCGACAAACTGCAGCCTCATTCCCGCCACCAAATGCGCAGGAGGTGTCATGGCCAGCAAGAAACCCACGGTCGGCAAATCCCCACGGCGACGCGTACCGCATGGCAAAGGCGATATTGCTCTGGTTGACGACCAGACCGCTTCCAGAATCCGTCAGAGCCATTCTTACGCCATGACGATTTCTGCCTTGGCGCTTCTCGGCGTCGAGGGATTGCGCAAGACGGCCGGGAAGCACTAATCGCCCCGCTACGCACCTGCGCACCATAGCGCTGAACCAGCGCAGATCGTTTCCCGTATGATCCTCACTTTTGCCGATCGCGAATGGGGAAATTCATGGGACTGGGCGCTATCCTTTTTCTTGGCGCGTTGGTTGTGCTGCTCGCCTATGGCGTCATGCTTTACAACGGTCTGGTCGGTGTCAAGCATGCTGTCGCCAGAGACTGGGCCAACATTGACGTCGTTCTCAAGCAACGTCACGACGAACTGCCCAAACTGGTCGAACAGGAAATCACGCCAACGGTCTCGACGCTGGCGGAAGCCCG
>CAISUK010000060.1 GCA_903888645.1 uncultured Pseudomonadota bacterium
CGATCGTTTCAACTTCAAGCGCGGTGCCGACGGCTACCGGACATTCCCCGACGGCAAGCCGCTGGTGGTTGAATTGCGCCAGGAAGAAACTTCCGTTGCCAAGCAGTACGGCGAAATCTGGAAGCGCGGCCTCGACAAGATTGGCCTGCGGCTGAACATCACGGTGAGCAATTTCGCCGACAATTTGAAGGCCGCCACCGAATGCAATCTGGCCATGTGGGGCGCGGCCTGGTATGCCGATTACCCGGAGGCGGAAAACTTTCTCCAGTTGCTCTACGGACCAAATGCCAAGCGGGGCAATCAAGGGTGCTATGAGTCACCGGTGTTTGATGACCTTTATCGAAAGTTTGTCGCCACGCCCCCCGGTGAAGAGCGCAATCGATTCGTGATCGAGATGAACCGCCAGGAAGAAGCCGACACCCCCTGGGTGATCCAGACTTCGCGGATTCGCAACTGGCTGGTGCGTCCCTGGATCAAGGGCTTCAAGCGCCATCCGATCATCCAGTCCGACTGGCAGTATCTCGACGTTGAAAAGCGCTGATATGGCCGTAACCGTAGCCACCCGCCGCCATTCGCCGACAAGGCGCTTCGCCTGTGCCGCGATGGCAGGCCTGTGCGCGGTGACCAGCCAATTGGCGAGCCAGGGAGCAAGAGCTGCGGCCGATCCGGCCAAGGTCCTTCGTGTCGCCTTTGACAATGCCGACGACGGCTTCGATCTGGTCCGCACCGCCAACGGTTCGTCCATCTGGATATGCGAGGCGATTTTCGAGACCCTGCTCACCTACGATTACCTGGCCCGCCCGCCCAGGCTGGTTCCGTTGACCGCGCAGGCCTTGCCGGAAGTGACGGACGGCGGCAGGACCTACACTTTTCGCATCAGGCCAGGCATCCACTTCACCCCGGACCCGGCCTTCAAGGGTGCGCACCGCGAGCTGACCGCCCAGGACTATGCCTATACCATCAAGCGCCTGGCCGATCCGACCAATCGCTCGACGGCGGCTCACTTTGTCGAAGGCAAGATTGCCGGCCTCGACGCCTTGGCGGCGAAGGCAAAGGCGAGTGGCAAGTTCGATTACGACGCCGCGGTGGAGGGACTCGAAACTCTGGATCAATATACGTTGCGCGTCCGCCTGACCCGGCCGGACTTCAACTTCCTCCACATTGCCGCTTATGGCGCGCTCGGTGCGATGGCGCGCGAAGTGGTCGAAACCTACGGCCAGCAGACGGGCGCCCACCCGGTCGGCACCGGCCCCTACATGCTGATGCAATATGTACCACACAGTCGGATCGTCCTTCATGCCAATCCGGATTACCGCGGCTATGTCTGGGATTTCACCGCTGGCGATGAACGCCGCGACCAGCAATTGGTACGCGACATGCGGGGCAAGCAGATGCCGCAGGTTGGTCGCGTCGAGATCAGCATCATCGAGGAGGAACAGGCCCGCTGGCTGGCCTTTCAGGGCCGCCAAACGGATCTGGACAAGCTGCCGCAAGCGGCTGCGCCAAGCGTCATGGTCGGCCAGCAACTCAAGCCGGAATTCGCCGCGCAAGGCATCGAACTGGACCGCGCAATCGTTCCTGATGTTAACTACACCTACTTCAATCTTCGCGATCCGGTTCTGGGCGGTTATTCGCCGGACCGGATTGCCCTGCGCCGCGCTATTGCCATGTCCTATGACGTGCAGAACGAGATCGCGCTGATTCGGCACAACCAGTCAGTCAAGGCCGAAATGGTGGTGCCGGAAGGTGTCGTCGGCCATGACCCGGCTTATCGCAACAGCATCGCCCATGACCCGGACCTGGCCAACCGCCTGCTCGATAGTTTCTTGTACAAGCGCGGCGCCGATGGCTACCGGACCATGCCGGATGGCAAGCCGCTGCTGATCCGGATGCGCCTGCGCACCGATTCAATATCGCGCCAGCATGCCGAGTTGTGGAAGCTCTGCCTGGACCTGATCGGTCTGCGCCTGGATATCACATTCAGCGAGTTTGCTGATAATCTCAAGGCCGCCGCCGCTTGCGAGCTGCCCATGTCGCAATTCGAATGGTTCGCCGACTACCCGGAAGCGGAGAACTTCCTGCAACTGTTTTATGGTGCGAACGTCGGTCAGGGAAATTACGGCTGCTATCAGTCGGTAGCCTTCGATCAGCTATTTGAGCAGATGGCCCGGACGCCGCCGGGTGCCGAGCGCAATCGTCTGACGCGCGAGATGAACCGCCAGATCGAAGCCGATACCGTATGGGTGCTGCGCCTGTCGCTGGTGAACAACTGGCTGGTGCGGCCCTGGATCAAGGGTTTCAAGCGGCACCCGATCCTGCAGAATGACTGGAAGTATCTTGACGTGGAGAAACACTGAAATGGCGGCGGATCTGTTCAATTCTGTCGCATCGATGTTGCGCAAGTGCATCGTTGCCATTATTTGCGCGGGATGCATTTTGAATAGCGCGAGCGCCACTACCGCCGCCGACCCGGACAAGGTGCTGCGTTTTGTTTTCGTCGAGGCGGAAACGGGATTCGACCCGGCCACGGTGCGCGACCTGTATTCCGCAATCGTCATCCAGTCGGTATTCGAAACCCTCTACACCTACGATTACCTGGCCCGCCCGGCCAAGGTGGTGCCGCTGGCCGCGGAAGATTTGCCGGTCATCAGCGATGAAGGCCGCACCTATACCATCCGCCTGAAGAAAGGCATCCACTTCATCCCGGATGCGGCCTTCGCCGGCAAGCACCGCGAATTGACCATGGCCGACTATGTCTACTCGTGGCGGCGGCTGTTCGACCCGAAGCTGGCCTCGCCGCATAGCTGGCTGTTCGAGGGCAAGGTGGTTGGCTTCGACGAGATCAACGCCAAGGCAAAGAAATCCGGCAAGTACGATTACGATGCGCCCATCGAGGGCTTCGAGCTGGTCGATCGCTACACGCTGAGGATCCATCTCAAACAACCGGACTTCAATCTGGCCATGATCCTCGCCCACGAACCGACCAGCGCCGTGGCCCGCGAAGTCATCGACAAGTATGGTGACGGCATCGGCCAGGCGGTGAGCAATCCGGTCGGTACGGGCGCCTATAAAGTCGGCGAGTGGGTGCGCGGTTCGCGCATCATCCTCGAGGCCAATCCCGACTATCGCGGCTTCATCTGGGATTTCAAGGCCGGCAGCGATCCGGAAGACCAGGCCATCGTCGCCGCCATGAAGGGCAAGCACATGCCCCAGATCGGCAAGATCGACATCCGCATCATGGTCGAGGATCAGTCACGTTGGCTGGCTTTCGTCGGCGACCAGGTCGATATTCTGGAACTGCAGGGGCCGCTGGCGCCCAAGGCGCTCGCCAACGGCAAGCTGCGGCCAGAGCTCGCGCAGAAGGGCGTCCATCTTTCCCGCATCATCGATCCGGAAATCAGTTACAACTATCTGAACCTGCGCGACCCGGTGGTAGGCGGCTTGAGCAAGGAGAAGATCGCCCTGCGCCGCGCCATCCTGATGTCTCACGATACCCGGGAAGAAATCAACATTGTCTGGAACGGTGAGGCCGAGCCGCTGCAGTACCCGGTTCCGCCTGGCATCGTCGGCCACGACCCACAATATCGCGGCACCTTGCAATACAACCCGAAGCTGGCCAATGCGCTGCTCGACAAGTTCGGCTACAAGAAGGGCGCCGACGGCTATCGCACGCTGCCCGACGGCCAGCCGCTGGTCATCACCTACTCGGCCCGGGCCGATTCCAACGGCAAGCAGCAGGCGGAAACCTGGAAGAAGAGCTTCGAGTCGATCGGCATTCGCATGAACGATGCCCTGGCACCTTTCCCCGACCTGCTCAAGGCCGAGAAGCAATGCAAGCTGCAGATGCGCAACTCGCCGTGGATTGCCGACTACCCGGACGGCGACAATTTCATGCAGCTTTTCTACGGGCCTAATACCGGCCAGAACAACAACGGCTGCGCGCAGATTCCCGAGTACGACAAGCGCTATGCCGCGTCGCAGAAGCTGCCCGACGGACCGGAGCGCGACAAGCTCTACCATGAGATGGCGCGCATCATGGAAGTCAACGGCGCGATGCTGATTGGCTACGCACGCTACCGCAACATGCTGGCCCAGCCCAACGTCATCGGCTACAAGAAACATCCGATCCTGCATTGCGAATGGCGGTATTTCGACGTGGAGAAAAAACCTTGACCGCCTACATCATTCGCCGACTATGGCAGATGCTGCCCACCATGCTCGGCGTGGTGGTGCTGGTATTCGTGCTGTTCAACTGGGTCGGCGGCGATCCGGCCTACATCCTCGCCGGCAAGATGTCGAACCCCGAGCAGATCGCCAACATCCGCAAGCAGCTCGGTGTCGATGAGCCCTTCTACGTGCAGTTGTGGATATTCATCAAGCAAATCGTCACCTTCGATTTCGGCGCCAGTTGGAGCACCGGCGAAACGGTTTCGCATGTCCTGGCGACGCGGCTCGGCCCATCATTGACGGTGCTGATTCCACTGACCATTCTCTCCACACTGCTCGCCGTCGGCCTTGCGCTGGCCGTGGCCTTTGTGCGCGGTTCGCTGACTGATCGACTGGTGATGATTGCCTGCACGGTCGGTATGTCGGTCAGCATCCTTGTGTACATCATCGTCTTCCAGTATTGGCTGGCCTACAAGATGGGCCTGTTTCCGGTGCAGGGCTGGGGCGACAGCTTTTTTGAAAACCTGTTC
>CAISUK010000061.1 GCA_903888645.1 uncultured Pseudomonadota bacterium
ACCGCTGTCGATGCAGTCGTAATCATGCGTGCGCCACTCCAGTTCGGATCGTTGATCTTTTGCGCCAACCCGGCCAGATGTTCGCCCAATTCATGCAGGGCGTATTGAACCTGCTCAAGGCGTTGCCGCACCATATCCTGAAATTGCAGGCGCCCCAGCGCCTCGGAAAGCCGATAAACCATTTCGGTATTGCCGTTCTGCACGCCATGCATCACGTCGAGCAGGACCTGACTGCTCTCGTTGAAACGGGTCTCGATGCTGGTGATGTCGGCAATGATTCTTTGCAATTCCGACGTCGTCTCGTTGTTGGTGATCGCTTCGGTGGCCAGGGCCAATTCGCTTTCGGTACGTTGCGTCGCCACGCTGATTTTCTGCGAGATCACGGTGACCGCCTCGGCTGTCTGGGTGGACAGCTTTCGCACTTCGTCGGCGACCACCGCAAAACCGCGTCCGGTTTCGCCGGCGCGGGCCGCCTCGATGGCCGCATTCAAGGCCAGCAAATTGGTTTTCTTGGCGATGTCGGAAATGATGCCGACCAGCGGCGAGAGCGCGCCGACTTCTTCCGAGAGATGCTGGATGCGCTCGAGGTGGCGGGTCATCTCGCTGCGCTGTGCATCGACATGATTACCCAGGACGGCCACAACCTCCTTGTTGTAGCCAGACTGCTGACGCATGACGTCAGTCAGTTTCAACCCGTTTTGCATGGACTCGTCGATGAGCTCCACCTGCGCACGGGACTGCTGGCTGGCCTGGTTGATATGCTCGACCACCGCCAGGACGCCGCCTTCCGTCTCGGTCACAGAGCCGTCGAGTTGCTGGGTCATGATATTGAGATAGGGCGTGACATCGTTCATCTCGGCCACCAGTGATGCCTGCCGGCCAATCAGGCCAATCTGTTCGGCTTCTCCGCCGCGGATCTTCTGGTTGATCCAACGCATTTCATGGCGCAGGAACGGCCAGGCAAAGAGCACAGTCAGCGGCACAAATATGAGCGCGCTCAACAGGACGATGACGAGGAAATCCCCGGTTTCACCGAACCCCGCCGGAATTAGGACTTTGTCATGAAACCAGCCGGATGCGAACCAGACAACTACCAGATCGCAGGCCAGCGCAGCTATTGCCGCGAGCGCGAGCCGGAACAAAAGTCCCTGCCTGGGAAAACCTAATACTGAAGAACCCTGCGCATCGGACCGGGGCAATTTCAGGCTCCTGGCAAGACTTGCTTGATCACCTTGATCAGATCCGGGCCGGCCACCGGTTTGACCAGCCAACCGGTCGCCCCCAGTTTCTTGCCTTCGTCGCGCTTGTCGGAACGGCTTTCCGTGGTCAGCGTCAGAATCGGCGTAAAGCGGAAGCTAGGCATCGCCTTGACATTCTTGATGAGTTCGAGACCGCCCATCTTCGGCATGTTGATGTCGGTGATGATCAGGTCGGGCTTCAAACCAGCCTTGATCTTGGCCAGCGCGGCTTCGCCGTCGCCGGCGGTTTCTACCTTGAAGCCATTCATCTCCAGGGTGGACTTGACGCTCATCACCATGGTGGCGGAATCGTCAACGATCAGAATGCACTTGGCCATAGCTGTTTTCCTCGATTCGGTTCTAAATAAGGCAAGGTCGCGTAAAGCAAAGTGCTAACGCCGCACCGATTTTGGCAATGGTGCCGATGGTGCCGATGGCGTGGAAAGTGCCGATTTTATCCAATCGGCGAAGGCGGCATCCTTGGGCCACGCGCTAACCGGCGGCCGAGCCGCCATCAGCACTTGCAGATTGGCCGGGTGCAAGTGGGCGCAGGCCGAAAAATCCACCTTGGCCGACGGCTTTTTTTGCAACCATTCCAGCAACCCCTCGGCTTCCTCGACACTCACCACGTCGCGGAACAGCGCCTGATTTTTCTTGTACTCGATCGCCATCAAATGAGCTCCTTGACGTTAAGCACCATCAGCACGGTTCCGTCGCCCATCAGTGCCGATCCGGAGTAGGCGGTCAAGCCGGCCAGGACGCCGGTCATGGGTTTGAGGATGATGTCTACCGTTTCGCGGAAATCATCGACCAGCAGGCCGACCGATTCGTCGCCCAGACGCACCACCAATACCGCCAGTTCGTCCTGCTCGTTGGCCAGCGGCGGTGCGCTCAAGCCGAGCAGCGTGTTGATCGACTTCAAGGGCACGATACGGCCGCGCAATACGGTGGCCAGCGATTTCTTGATGGTGCGAATATCCGCACGCGGAACGCGCACGGTTTCCACCACGCAATCCATCGGCATGCCAAAAATCTGGTTGTCGGATTCGACGATCATGACATTGGTCACTGCCATGGATAGCGGCAGCGACAGCCTCAGGCGGGTGCCCTTGCCTTTCTCGCTCTCCAGCGAGATGGCGCCGTTGACCTTCTCCACGGCAGTGCGCACCACGTCCATGCCGACACCGCGGCCGGACAGATCGGATACCACCTCGGCCGTCGAGAAGCCCGCAGCGAACACCAGATTGACCGCTTCCTGGTCGCTGATGCGCTCCATGGTCGCCTCGTCGATGATGCCCTTTTCATAGGCCTTGCGTTTGATTACAGCCGGATCGATGCCCTTGCCGTCATCGAGAATTTCAATCACTACCCGATCTGATTCCTGCGTCGCCTTGATGGTCAGGGTTCCCGCTGCCGGCTTGCCGGCGGCGCGGCGCACCTCCGGCAATTCGAAGCCGTGATCGAGGCTGTTGCGCACGATATGAACGAGCGGATCGCCCAGCGATTCGATGATGTTCTTGTCGGCCTCGGTTTCCTCGCCGACCAGTATCAGGTTCACTTCCTTGCCCAGTTTGCGCGAGATATCCCGCACCAATCGCGGGAAGCGCTGGAACACGAACGACACCGGCATCATGCGCACCTGCATGATGGCGTCCTGCATCTCCTCGGCGATCCGGTTGATGACAGCGTACTGCGACTTGATCTCGCGCGACAAATCGCGCACGCCGAACACTGTTTCGGCACGACCGGCCAGATAAGGCAGAGCGTTCTTGGCGACGACGATCTCGCCGATCAGGTTCATCAGGCGATCGATCTTGACCTGGTCGACCTTGACACTCCTGGCGCCGGCGATCGAATCTTCGGCGCGGCGGCCGAATTTGGCCTCGGCCTCGGCGTCCGGCGTCTCGCGCGCCGACGCGG
>CAISUK010000062.1 GCA_903888645.1 uncultured Pseudomonadota bacterium
ACTGCCTACGCGTTATCTGCCAACGGCCCCATTTTGCATCCCTCCGTTCCCGGCATCGCCATCGTGCCGCTTTGTCCGCATGCGCTGTCAAACCGGCCCATTACGATCCCGGATAGCAGTCGAATCGATATTTCGCTGTTGCATCCCCACGATGCCCGCGTGCATTTCGACGGTCAGGGACATTGCGATGCCGTTGCCAGCGACGTGATCAAGATCTCACGTTCCCCTTTTGCCTTGACTTTGCTTCATCCGCCCGGGTACAGCTATTTCGCCATGTTGCGCGAAAAGCTGCAGTGGAGCGCGACGCCGCGGCACAATGGGAACTGATTGGCAACTGATTTGCACCAGATTCGCTCCTGACTGAATGAACCGCCCCGACCTGTTATCGGGGCTAGGCCACTAAACGATATTGTCATGCTTTGCCGCTTATTCATCCGAGATTTTGTCATCGTCGATCGTCTCGAACTGGATTTCGCCACGGGATTCGGCGCCCTGACGGGTGAGACCGGCGCAGGAAAATCCATTCTCGTCGATGCGCTTTCGCTGGCGCTGGGCGAACGCGCCGAGGTCGGCGTGGTCCGCGCCGGTTGCGAACGTGCCGAGGTGACCGCGGAGTTTTCGGTCGAAGCGGATTCGCCATTGCTGGCCTGGTTGGCCGAGCATGATTTTGCAGCGGACGACGGTGTCTGCCTGTTGCGCCGCATCGTCGATGCCAGCGGTCGATCGCGCGCCTACATCAACGGCAATCCGGCCACACTGGTGCAACTGAAAGATGCTGCCGATCTGCTGGCCGATATTCATGGCCAGCACGCGCATCATTCGCTGCTGAGGCCGGAGGCGCAGCGCAACTTGCTCGATGCGCATGGTGGCTTGACGGCTCTCGCCCGGGATGTCGCTGAACATTACCGTGACTGGCATCGACTGGCCGAAGCCCGGCGCTATGCCGAGCGCGATGCGGCGGCGACCGCCCGCGAGCGCGAGTTGATCGACTGGCAGGTTGTCGAACTGCGCGGTTTGGCCTTTTCTGCCGCGGCGTGGCGAGAAACCGAAATGGAACACCATCGTTTGGCCCATGCCGCCAACCTCATCGATGGCGTGGCGCTGACCCTGGCGACCTTGCAGGATGAGGATGTGAATGTCATCGACCAGCTCGAGCGCAACGTAACTCGGTTGAGCGAGCTGACGAATATTGATGGCAAGCTGAACGAAACCCTCGAACTCGCCAATGGTGCCTTGATCCAGTTGCAGGAAGCCGCCCATCAACTTTCTCGCTACCGCGAGCACCTGGAAATCGAGCCCGATCGACTCGCCGAGTTGGAGCAGCGCATCGATGCAGTCGTCACGATGGCGCGCAAGCATCGCGTCATACCCGAAGATTTGCCACAACGCCTCGGCGAGCTTGAAGTCCGTCTGGCCGAGCTGGCGCTCTATGCCGACCCGGTCGCACTCGGCGAACGTGAGGCGGTGGCGCGCATGGCCTATAGGAAGCTCGCCGGCCAACTCGGTGCGGCGCGGTTGCAGACCGCGGCGTCGCTGTCGGAAGCCATTACCCAAGCCATGCAGTCATTGGCGATTCCTGGCGGCCGATTTGAAATTGCCCTGGAGCCGATCGAAGAGGGCGCCGCCTACGGTCTGGAAAACATTGAATTTCGTTTTTCCGCCAATGCCGGACAGCCTTTGCGGAGCTTGGCCAAGGTCGCCTCGGGTGGCGAACTGTCGCGCATCGGCCTGGCCATTCAGGTGATCGCCAGCCGGGCAGGGCAGGCAGCGACACTGATATTCGATGAGGTGGATGTGGGCATTGGCGGCCGCGCCGCCGAGATCGTCGGGCGCATGCTCAGACAACTCGGCAGGGAGCGCCAAGTTCTCTGCGTCACGCATCTGCCGCAAGTCGCGGCCCAGGCAGACTGGCAATGGTCGATCGGCAAACATGAAGTAGAAGGCGCAACGACGAGCCGGGTAGAGGTGCTTGATCGCGCCGGGCGGATCGAGGAAATTGCCCGCATGCTCGGTGGAGAGCGCATTACCGAGACCACGCGCAAACACGCGCAGGAGATGCTGGGAAGCTGAAGGAAGCGCCCGTCTACAAATTGAGTTGCGAATCGATGCCCCTGGCCGCGACGGCAAGTATTGGGCATCTGGGCGGGAATCTGTCGATATCGTGCAGGTAGCGCATCAAGCGACTCAGGGCAAATGGTTTTGCCGGGTCTGGCTTGCCGAGCAGATATTCCGATCCGGCGATGGTCATGACGATCAAATTATCGGATTCCTGGCGATAGCCGACGATGGTCGATGTATTGATGACCTTGCCCGAGCGATAGGCAGGATTGCCCCAAACCACGCCATGAATTTTCATTGCGGCATCCTGGGCCGCATTCTTGCCGAACTCAAGTCGCCAGTTTTCGAGTATGTACATGGTCCAGTGGCTCTTCAACGGATCATTCGACAGGTTGCTGCCGGTCATTCTAAAGCAGCAGCGGCGGAAGTATCGCCAAAGAATTGGTCCTGGTCTATGGAGGTAAACCCGCAAAATGCACCGGGCATTTCCTGAGCGGTCAGGCAAGCTCGGCGTCGATGAGGTTTGCCGTGCTACGGCGCGGCCCCGTATTGTGCGGTGTTTGAGCATTCGGCAAATCGATTTGCAAATGTTCCGATAGCCTCGCCTGGTACCGGTTGGCGCAGCACAGCCCGGGACAGTCCAAGTGTGCTTGGTTATAATCGCAGACCGCGGCAATCGTTGCGAACGAATCATTGCGAACCTTACCCGGAAAGGATATCCATGACTTTCAAGGCCTACCTGATCAACCAGGAAGACGGCAAGGTTGTCAGCCGCTTTGCCGACATGGACGAGGCACAGCTCGATGCCGGCGAGGTAACCATTCGCGTCGCCTATTCCGGCGTCAATTACAAGGATGCGCTGGCCGCTACCGGCGCGGGCCGCATCGTCCGCCGTTTTCCCTGCATCGGCGGAATAGATCTGGCCGGGTCGGTTGTCGCCAGCAGCGACACGCGTTTCGCTGCCGGCGATGCGGTACTCGCCACCAGTTACGACATTGGCGTAGCCCATCATGGCGGCTTTGCCGAGTTGGCGCGCATCCCCGCCGACTGGGTCGTGAAACTTCCCGCCGGCATGACGGCTGAGGAGGCGATGGCTTACGGCACGGCCGGATTTACTGCCGCGCTGGGCGTGGTGCGCATGGAGGCAAATGGTCTGCAGCCCGGCAACGGGCCGGTCATTGTCACGGGGGCGAGCGGCGGAGTCGGCAGCCTCGCCATCGAGATTCTCGCCGGCTTGGGCTATCGCGTGGTGGCGCTGACCGGCAAGGAAAGCGAGACCGACTATCTGCAGCGCATTGGCGCCAGCGAAGTCATGATTCGTCAGTCGCTCGATCTGGGCAAGATCAAACCGCTCGACCGCGCCACCTGGGCCGGTGCCGTGGATAACCTCGGCAGCGGTGTGCTCGCCTGGCTGGCCAGCACCATGAAGATCGGTGGCACGGTGGCCAGTATCGGTCTGGCAGCCGGCACGGATCTGAATACCACGGTGATGCCCTTCATTCTTCGCGGCGTCAGTCTGCTCGGCATTGATTCGGTGAATTGTCCGATGCCGCAGCGCGCCGAAGTATGGCGTCGCCTGGCGACCGACATGCGACCGCGCCATCTCGATCTCATGACCCGGACGATGGCCTTTGCCGATTTGCCGACGGTGTTCGACGATTTTCTCAAATCGCGTATTCGCGGCCGTATCGTCGTCAAGATTAGCGCCTAGAAATCCACTCACACCGCCATGAACGACAATCGCGAGCCTAGCCCAACGCTGCCGCGCGTCTTGATTGTCGATGATTCACGCATGGTCCGAGCCATCATCGGCAAGCACATTCGCAGTGCCTTCGATGTTCGCGAGGAAGTCGATGGCGAGGCCGGTTGGGGGGCGCTGCTGCTCGATCCGACGATCCAGGTGGTGGTGACCGACCACAGCATGCCGAAGCTGGATGGATATGGACTGATCGAGCGCATTCGTTCTTCCAAAATCAGCCGACTCCGGGCGCTGCCGATCATCATGATCTCGGGCGACGAAGACGAGGCGGTGCGAATTCGCGCCAAGGAACTGGGTGCGACCGACTTCATTACCAAGGGTATCGGCACCCCTGAATTACTCTCGCGCCTCGAGACAGTGGTGAGGCTGGCGCAGACCAATCATGCATTGCAGGAAGCGCGCGACCAAAGTCTCATCGATCAGGATTCCGGCCTGCTTTCACGCGCTTTTCTGTTGCGTCAGGGCGAACAGGCGATGTCGCTGGCGAAGCGCCATGGTTGGCAGATCAGCACGTTTGTGATCGGCGTGGATCAAGCCGAGAGGTTGACTCAGCAATTCGGCTACGATTTCCATGAGCGGGTTTTGCAGCAGTTCGCCCGGATTCTGTCCGGCAGCATTCGCCGCGAAGATACGCTGGCGCGTTGGAGCGATGGGCTTCTGGCAATATTCTCGGCAAACACCACGTTGCAGGCTTCCAAAGTTTTTGCAGCGCGGGTTTGCAAAGCGGTCGAGGCGGCGGCGATCCGTCACGGCACTGAAGTATTGCATCTTAGCGTCAGCATCGGCCTCGCCAACAACCTCGCGGATCGGCTCGAAAGCAGCACGGCCCTGCTGGATCTCGCCGAGCAGCGGATGCGCAGTGCAGCGACAACTGGCGGGAACCGCGTGGTCGGCGCAAGCGATGCCGTGGTTGGCGTTAACGCGTCTGCACCGCTGCTGGAACAAGTTGGGGAACGAGCATCGGAATACACTATCGATCAGGCAATCGCCAGTATCGCTCGCGGCGATGTTAACAGCGTGAGAACCCAGCTACCGGCCCTTGCCCGAAGGCTTTTGCCGCTGCTGCGGGTACTCGATGCCGAGTATTCGCTTGGGATGCCCATGACCAAGATCGAGGAAGCGTTTCAGCAGCAGGCCCATCGTCAGTCTTTTGGCAACACCATCAATTAACCATCACTGCATGAAACAAAGGGGGAAGGAAGCACATGACTACCTATAAGGCATTTCATCAGCGTTCCATTGAAGATCCGGCAGCTTTCTGGAGCGAGCAGGCGAAACTGATCGATTGGCATAAACAGCCGCAGCAAGTTCTCGACTATTCACGCCCGCCATTCACAAAATGGTTCGTCGGCGGCGAGACCAATCTCTGTTACAACGCCGTCGATCGGCATGCCGAACAACGGCCGAACGACCGTGCCCTGATTTACATTTCGACCGAAACCAACGAAGAAAAGGTCTATTCCTTCGCCGAACTGAAGGCCGAAGTCGTGCATATGGCGGCCGTCATGAAGGGGCTCGGCGTGGCACGCGGCGACCGCGTCCTGATCTACATGCCGATGATCGCCGAGGCCTGCTTTGCCATCCTCGCCTGTGCGCGGATCGGCGCCATCCACTCGGTTGTCTTCGGCGGATTTGCCTCGGGCTCGCTGGCGACCCGCATCGATGACGCCAAACCGAAATTGATCGTCTCGTCCGACGCCGGCATGCGTGGCGGCAAAGCCGTGCCGTACAAGAATCTCCTTGATGACGCCTGCAAGCTTGCTGAATTCCCGCCGGAAAAAGTGTTGATGGTCGATCGCGGCCTCGCCAAGGATTGGTCGCGAGTCGCCGGACGCGACGTCGATTACGCCAGCCAGCGCGCCCTCCATGTCAATGAGGATGTCCCGTGCGAGTGGCTTGAATCTAGCGAGCCTTCGTACATTCTTTATACATCCGGCACCACCGGAAAACCCAAGGGCGTGCAGCGCGATGTCGGCGGCTATGCCGTCGCCCTGGCATCCAGCATGAAGCTGATCTTTACTGGTGGGGCCGGCGAAACCATATTCTCCACCTCCGACATCGGCTGGGTCGTCGGACATTCATATATCATCTACGGCCCGCTGATCGCCGGCATGGCGACAGTCATGTATGAAGGCACGCCGATCCGGCCCGACGCCGCCATCTGGTGGCAGATCGTCGAGAAATACAAGGTGACGGTGATGTTCTCGGCGCCGACCGCGGTGCGGGTACTCAAGAAGCATGATGCGTCGTTCCTGCACAAACACGACTTGTCATCGCTCAAGCATTTGTTCCTCGCCGGCGAACCGCTCGACCAGCCGACCCATGAATGGATCATGGGCGAACTCAAGCTGCCGGTCATCGACAATTACTGGCAGACGGAAACGGGCTGGCCGATGTTGTCCGCTGTTCCCGGTGTCGAAAAGACGCCGATCAAGTTCGGTACGCCGAGTTTTCCGGTCTATGGCTACAACCTGAAGATATTTCGCGAGGATGGCAGCGAATGCGATGCCAACGAGAAGGGTATCGTCGGTGTCCTGCCACCATTGCCACCCGGCTGTCTGACCACCGTCTGGGGCGATGACGAACGCTTCGTCAAGACGTACTTCAGCCTGTTCAAGGAGCCGCTCGTGTACTCCTCGTTCGACTGGGGCATCAAGGACGAGCAAGGCTACCATTTCATTCTCGGCCGCACCGACGACGTCATCAACGTCGCCGGCCATCGTCTCGGTACCCGCGAGATCGAGGAAGCGGTGCAGGGCCACAACGCAATCGCCGAGGTCGCGGTAGTCGGCGTCGCCGATCAACTCAAGGGCCAGATCCCCGTGGCCTTCGCCGTCGTCAAGGACTCGGCGCGTACCGCGACGGCAGAAATGCGGCAGCAGCTCGAGAAGGAAGTCATGAAAGTGGTCGATGATTCGCTCGGCGCCATCGCGCGTCCGGCACGAGTGCATTTCATCACCGGCCTGCCCAAGACACGTTCCGGCAAGATGTTGCGCCGGTCCATCCAGGCGATCGCCGAAGGCCGCGATCCAGGCGACCTGACGACGATCGACGATCCTTCGACACTCGATCAGATCAAGGCCGCCATCGCCGCAAAATAATCGCCAGCAGCATTTCCCGGAGCTCGCACTCGCACTTGTGACTTGTGCCTGGCGGGCCAGGCGTTATATTGACGTGCTGAAAGACTAACCCCAACGGCATAGCTGAAACCCTGCCTGAAACCCTGTAACAGCGGCGCAATCCTCACGGGCTGCGCCGCTTCGCCATTGGTATCCTCAAGTCTTTCCAGAAGTCCGCTCAATCCATCGCCGAGATGCTGCGCGCTTTGAGCTTTCGCTCACGCCTCGTCTCTGACTACTTGCGGATGACCCAGAATTCATCTTCCGCAACGCGGATGACTTGAGAACAGACTTACCCTGGCTCCATAAGGGCCAGCCCTTAAGGGCTGACCCTAATAGATGCGCAAGGCGTTGCCGTTCAAAATTTGCCACCTGATGATCCCTTCCCCATGAAATTGCCGCTTGGCTCTCGAGAGCCGATGCGCGGTCGCGGCTGGCGCGACCATGAATCTGCCAGCGTATCCAAACAGGAGACAAACATGAAATCCGGAGCAATGAGGCGTCAGGCCAGCCTTTCGGCGCAGCCGAGGCTGGTAGAGTCGAATGCGACTGACGCAATCGCTGTAGATAGAACGGCATGGATCGCCAGCAGGGCTTACTTAAAGGCCGGTGGCCGCGCTTTTGAACCGGGTCATGAGATTGAAGACTGGCTCGAAGCCGAGGCCGAGTATGAGCAGAAAGGCGGGCAGTGAAATGACCCTGGACCTCACAGCGCTGGTTGCCAGCGACGCGGTAGAGCCCGTTCGGCACGATCTCATGGTTGACCGTGGCCGCAGGGATGCGGTCGCTTTGGCACTCGATAGTCGAGGATTCATCAGCGATAGCGACGCGGCCTGCGAAGCGCTGTTCAAGTATTGCCGCGGCGAGATGCTTGGGCGGCACATATCGGAACTGCTACCGCAACTTCAGGCGATGGACATGGTCCTGGATGGTCAGCCGAATGCACACCTGCGTTTATTGTCGAGGATTGGCCACCAGTTTCAGGCCGTGGCGCGCGACGGCGAACAGTTTTACAGCGAGCTCTTTCTCAACGTCCTCGACGCGTCGGGCGGCGGTCGCTTGTCGCTCCTCGTCCGTCCCGTCGAACGCAAAGCGGACAGCGCGATGCATCTGGCCTGGGCGCACTGAGATGTAGCGTGATGGTGCCACGCTCATTTTGCGGCGGCGCACAGCGGTTGCCGCGGATATTTGACGTGCGGCACATCGTCACGCTGTACCACCGCAACAAGCAGAACCCGGCGGCCGGCATGGTGCCGGGCACCTTCATCTTCGGCGTCAAGGCCGCGCCCGGTTCTTTCACCGCCAAGCCGATCATCAAGCGCATCAGCGCCGTGGCTGAGGCGATCAACCGCGATGTCTGGCATGTGCAGCCGATGTTGATCGCACCGTAACGGGAGCCGCAAGTCAAACTCGCCAAGCAGCCAATCACACCGACAGAATCGAAACATGGCTCCCGCAACTAACGCCACCTTGCTGATCATCGACGACTCGGCCGAAAACCTTTATGTGCTGAGCGAGCTGCTACGGCCACAATATCGGGTGTTGGCGGCAACCTCCGGCGTTGCCGGATTGAACATCGCCAGCAGCCAGCCCAGGCCCGACCTGATCCTGCTCGACGTAATGATGCCTGGCATGGATGGTTACGAGGTGCTGGCCCAGCTTCGCGCCAACCCGACCACCTTTGACACCCCGGTGGTCTTTCTGACCGCGATGACCCAGGCGGGAGACGAGGAGCGCGGCCTGTTGCTCGGCGCCGCCGATTACATCGCCAAGCCGATCAACCCTACCGTGGTGCTGGCACGGGTGCGCACCCAACTCGAAGCGAAGCAGGCACGCGACTGGATGAAAGACCGCAACGCTTCCCTCGAAGCCGAAGTTGCCCGGCGCATGGCCGAAAACGATCTCACCCAGCGGGTCGGCATCCGGGCGCTGGCTCATCTGGCGGAAACCCGCGACCCGGAAACCGGCAACCACATTCTGCGAACCCAGGCTTATGTGCAGCGGCTGGCCATCGGGTTGCGGCGGCACCCCCGCTTCGCTTCCACGATGACCGAGCGCTACGTCGATCTATTGACCCGTTCGGCGCCGCTGCACGACATCGGCAAGGTCGGTATTCCCGATCACATTCTGCTCAAACCGGGCAAGCTCACGGCCGACGAAATGGCCATCATGCAAACCCATGCCAAACTCGGCAGCGACGCCATCGAACAGGCCGAGTGCGACATCGAAATACCGCTGGCGTTCTTGTCCACGGCCAAGGAAATCGCCCACTGGCATCACGAAAAGTGGGACGGCAGCGGTTATCCCGAAGGCCTTGCGGGCGACGCCATTCCCCTTTCGGCACGGCTGATGGCCGTGGCGGACGTGTTCGACGCACTGATCTCGGTGCGCGTCTACAAGCCGGCGATGCCTCACGCCGAAGCCGGCGACATCATCCTCGCCGGGCGTGGCAAGCACTTCGATCCCGATGTCACCGATGCTTTTATGGCCGGCTTCGGCGATTTCGTCGGCATCGCCGAACGCCTTCTGGATGACGTCGCATCGCCAAGAGCGAGATATCTGGCGCAAGCGCAGACATGAAACCGGAAACAGCCAGAGCTAAGCTCAGTCGCTCTAGCTCCCTCAACTTGGCCGCGCTGACCCTGTGCGTGGCACTGACCTATGCGGCGGCTGGCGCCTTCGGCCTGTGGATGGGCGGTCTGGTCAATGGCAATGTCACGCTGCTCTGGCCGCCAACAGGGATCGCCCTGGCCGCCGCTTACCTGTTCGGCGCGCGCGCCTGGCCTGGACTCATCATCGGCGCCTTTGCCGCTACCCTATCGACCGGTGCGCCCTTCGGCTTCGCGCTGGTCACCGCCGTCGGCAACCCGCTGCCGGCGATGGCGACTTTGTTGATCGTTCGCCGCTGGCGCGGCGGCCAACCGGCGGGTTTGCGCGACCTCACCGACGGCGTGCTGTTGATTGGCTTTGGCGCCCTGCTGACGCCCTTGCTGAGCGCGGGCGTCGGCGTCGCTGGGCTGTGGCTCAACGGCATGATCCCGGCCACCGCGATGGCGCCAGTTTTTAGCTCTTGGTACGTCGGCGACGCCGTCGGCGCCGCAGTGCTGGCACCGATCCTGATCACGCTGTGGCAGCGGCCGCATGGCGCGGCGCTGCGCGCCCACCCTCGGGAGGCTCTGGCCCTGGCCCTTGCTACCCTGCTCTTTGGCGCCATGGTCGTCACCAGGGGTATCGCGGGCAGTCAACTCATGGTCGCCGTCGCCTTGCCGCTGGTCGTCTGGGCAGCGCTGCGTTTCGATGCCTTGATCACCGCCACGCTGGCCTTGGTGATCGATGCCTTCGCAATCTGGCCGCTCATCGGCGGTTTGCAAGCGCCGGCCGCCGCCGCGCCGGTCCTGCCGATTGTCGAAGTCCAGTTATTTGTCATGGCCGTCAGCGCCGCCGGCTTGATTCTGGCAATGGCTATGGAAGAACGTGACAACGTCAGTCGCACACTGCTGGAAAGCGAACTGCGTTTTCGCACAGTTGCGGATTTCACGGCGGACTGGGAGTACTGGGTAACTCCGGACCGCACTTTAAGCTATATCTCACCGTCCTGCGAACAGATCAGCGGTTACACGCCGGAAGAGTTTCATGCGGACCCGCAATTGTTGACGCGGATCATTCATCCCGATGATCAGCATCTCTTCACCGAACATACTCACAACCTGTCCGCTCAAGGCGTACCGGAAGCACTGGATTTTCGTATTTTCAACAAGGACGGTGAAATCCGCTGGATAGCCCATGCCTGTCGGTCGGTGCATGATCCTTCCGGGAAAGACGTCGGCCAGCGCGGCAGCAACCGCGACATCACCGAGCGGAAGCAAGCCGAAGCAAGAATCCAGCGTCTGAACCAGTTTGTCGCGGCCCTCAGCCAATGCAACCAGGCGATCGTGCGTTGCGCCAATGAAGACGAATTGTTTCCGGACATTTGCCGGGTGGCGGTGAACTTCGGCGGCATGAATATGGCATGGATCGGGCTGCTGGATGCGGCAGGCCGACAGATCAGGCAGGTCTCCTCCTTTTGCGATGACGAGAGATTCGCGGCGGACGCCGAAATGTCCTTGGCAGCCGACGATCCATCCCCCACCGCGACCGCGATTCGCGAAAACCAGCCGTTCTGGTGCCAGGATTTCCGTCATGATCCGCGCACCTCGGCTTGGCACGAACGGGCTGCGCGCGCCGGCTGGGCGGCCTCGGCATCGCTACCGCTGCACCGCGGCGGCGTAACCATCGGCAGTCTGACGCTTTACGCCAGCGAAGTGAATGCCTTCGACGAAGACATACGTAAACTGCTGATTGAAATGGCCATGGACATCAGTTTTGCGCTGGATGGGTTTGCCCATGAGGCAGCGCGCAAGGTCACCGAGAACCAACTACGCAAGCTCTCGCTGGCCGTCGAGCAAAGCCCGGAAAGCATCATTATCACCGACGTCAATGCCCGTATCGAATATGTTAACAATGCCTTTGTCGAGGTGACGGGCTACAGTTCCGAGGAGGCCATCGGCCAGAATCCGCGCTTCCTGCGCTCGGGCAAGACGCCTCCCGAAACCTACGTCGCCCTGTGGGAGGCGATGAACCAGGGCCGGCCATGGAAGGGCGAATTCCACAACCGCAGGAAGGATGGCAGCGAATACATCGAGCTTGCCTTCGTCGCGCCGTTACGCCAGGCTGACCGGCGCATTACCCACTATGTGGCGGTGAAGGATGACATCACCGAAAAGAAGCGCGTCGGCGAAGAACTGGATCGGCATCGCCACCACCTCGAAACACTGGTGGCGCAGCGCACCGCCGAACTCGTCGCGGCACGGCAGCAGGCTGACGCCGCCAACCTCGCCAAGAGCACTTTCTTGGCCAACATGAGCCACGAGATCCGCACGCCGATGAACGCCATCATCGGCCTCAATCATCTGCTGCGCCGAGCCGGCGTGACGCCGCAGCAGGCCGAGCGACTGGACAAGATCGACGGTGCCGGGCGGCACCTGCTGGCCATCATCAACGACATCCTCGATCTCGCCAAGATCGATGCCGGGAAACTGCAACTGGAAAGCACGGACTTCCACCTCTCCGCCGTCCTCGACAATGTCGGGTCCATCATCGGCGAGGCGGCGCGCAACAAAGGTTTGCGGATCGACGTCGACGTTGATTCGGTTCCCCTGTGGCTACGCGGCGACCCGATGCGACTGCGCCAGTCCTTGATCAACTATGCCGGCAATGCCATCAAGTTTACCGAGCGCGGCAGCGTCGCCCTGCGTGCCAAAATGCTTGAAGACGATGGCGACGAATTACTGGTGCGCTTCGAGGTCACGGATACCGGCATCGGCATCGCGCCCGACCAGACCGACCGGTTGTTCCAGGCTTTCGAGCAGACCGACGCCTCGACCACGCGCAAGTATGGCGGAACCGGCCTCGGCCTGGCGATCACGCGGCGTCTGGCGCAACTGATGGGGGGTGAAGTCGGCGTCGACAGCACGCCGGGCGTCGGCAGCACCTTCTGGTTGACCGCTCGCCTGCAACGCGGTCGCGGCATCATGCCCACCGCATCGACCGGGGACGCAACGGATGCCGAGTTGCAGTTGCGCCTGCACCACGGCGGCGCCCGGTTGCTGCTGGCGGAAGACAACGCCATCAACCGCGAAGTGGCGGTGGAACTGCTGCATGGCGTCGGTCTGACCGTGGAAACGGCGGTAGATGGGCGCGCAGCCGTGACCAAGGCGCGCGCCGATGCCTATGACCTGATCCTGATGGACATGCAGATGCCCGATATGGATGGCCTGGAAGCGACCCGTGCCATCCGGGCCCTTCCCGGCGGCGAGACGATTCCGATCGTGGCGATGACGGCCAACGCATTCGACGAAGACCGCCGTGCCTGCGCGGCGGCCGGCATGAATGACTTTATCGCCAAGCCTGTCGAGCCGGATTTGCTCTATGCCGCCTTGCTGAAGTGGCTGCCGAACGAGCCAGACAAGCTGACGAGGAAAGCGGATCACGCGCCCGCCGCGACGCTTGCCGAAGAGCCAACGCCCGCTTCGGTCCAGCCGGACGGACCAGCCAGGACCGAAGCCGCTCTGACGCGCCTGGCCGGTATGCCGGGCATGAACGTGCCGCGCGGCCTGGCCAGGTTGCTTGGCCATGCCGACAAGTACCTCGACTTGCTGGGCCTCTTTATCGAATCGCATGCGGATGACACGGCGCGGCTGCTTGCCAGTCTGGTCGATGGCGACCACGCCACCGCGCGGCGGTTGGCCCACACCCTCAAAGGCGCGGCAGCCACGCTGGGCGCCGATCATCTGGCGACAGTCGCCGGGCAACTGGAAGCGCAGTTGCGTTCGAACCTGACAGCGAGTGTTCGTGGCGACGATATCCATTCTGAAACGGATGCCATCAACCGCGAATTCAGTACTTTGGCCGCCGCTATGAAAGCGCCGTCAGCCGTTCTCGCAACGCCTGACTTGTCGACCCCGGAACCGGAAGCCGAAACCATGTGGGAAGTGCTTGACGAACTTGACGCGTTACTTCGGCAGAGCGATACCGCCGCCGTCCCCCTGTTCGAGAGTCACGCCGCGGCGGTACGAAAAGCCCTCGGCCCGCGTGGCGATGAACTCGCGGCGCTGATCAAACGGTTTGAGTTTGCGGCGGCGCGGGAAACATTACGCGATTTGCGAAAGTCGGGGGCGCATGAAGACTTCCCGATCGGCGAGGTCGCCTAGCCGAACGGTAGCGGATTACCACCCTCGACAAAGCCTGGGTGGTCTTCATTTGCGACAAAAATTCGGGTGTTTGGTAGGCGGTATAGGACTCGAACCTACGACCTCGTCCATGTCAAGGACGCGCTCTAACCAGCTGAGCTAACCGCCTAAAATTCTCGGTAACGGCAAAGAGCGGCGGATTGTACCGAACCCAATCCTCTCGTGCAACCGTGAATTTCCAATGGAGCAAGCGCAGATTTGCCGGCCTGATCGGATGGTCCAGGCGCTGCGTTGAGCGCAGGCTGTTTGACTTGCCCGGCGCAGATTGACTCGAATGTTATGATTCTCCGAAAATTTGCACGCCTGTTTGTTCAATTTCGCGAAGGGTATTTGCAGTGAATGGACCCGTAAGAGCAATGGAATCGCTGATCTTCTGGAGCCGCTGGTTGCAAGCGCCGCTCTACCTTGGCCTGATCGCCGCCCAGGGCGTCTATGTTTATCAATTCATGCACGAGCTGGTTCTGCTGGTGAGCAAAGCCAACTCGCTGGGCGAAACAGAGATCATGCTGCTCGTTCTTGGGCTGATCGACGTGGTCATGATCGCCAACCTGCTGGTGATGGTCATCATCGGCGGTTACGAAACCTTCGTCTCGCGGCTCGATCTTGGCAATCACCCGGATCAGCCGGAGTGGCTGTCGCACGTCAATGCCGGTGTCCTCAAGGTGAAACTGGCGATGGCCTTGATCGGCATTTCCTCGATCGATCTGCTGCGCACATTCATCAATGCAGCGCAGACGGACGATCACACCGTCATCGCACGGGTCGCCATCCACCTCACCTTCCTGGTCTCGGCCTTGGCCTTGGCCTGGACGGACAAGATCATGATGAGCACGTTAACTACGAGCAAAGCCCACTGAGCTGAGTCAGTTGTCAAAAGGATTCCCATGAGCACGATCAAACAGGATGACTTCATCCAGTCCATCGCCGACGCCTTTCAGTACATCAGCTGTTATCACCCACTCGATTACATCCAGGCGCTCGGTCGCGCCTACGAGCGTGAGCAGAGCCCGGCGGCGAAGGACGCCATCGCCCAGATACTCACCAACTCGCGTCTCTGCGCCGAAGGGCGGCGGCCGATTTGCCAGGACACCGGAATCGCCGTGGTCTTCCTCAAGGTCGGCATGAATGTCCGTTGGGATGCCACACTGAGTGTCGGCGAGATGGTCAATGAAGGTGTGCGCCGCGCCTACAACAATCCCGACAACAAGCTGCGCGCTTCGGTGCTGCTCGATCCGGCCGGCGCGCGGCGCAACAGCAAGGACAACACGCCGGCGGTGATCCATTACGAGATTGTCCCCGGCGATCATGTCGAAGTCATTTGCGCAGCAAAGGGCGGCGGTTCGGAGAACAAGTCGAAGTTTGTCGCCCTCAACCCGTCCGATTCCATCGTCGATTGGGTGCTGAAAACGCTGCCGACCATGGGTGCCGGCTGGTGTCCGCCCGGCATCCTCGGCATCGGCATCGGCGGCACGCCGGAAAAGGCCATGCTGCTGGCCAAGGAATCCTTGATGGCGCCGGTGGATATTCTGGAGTTGATCGCCCGTGGCGCCAGCAACCGGGTCGAGGAACTGCGCCTCGAACTGTATGACAAAGTCAATGCGCTTGGCATCGGCGCACAGGGACTGGGCGGATTGACGACGGTGCTCGACGTCAAGATTCTCGATTACCCGACCCATGCCGCTGGCCTGCCGGTGGCGATGATTCCGAACTGCGCCGCCACCCGCCACATTCATTTCCACCTCGACGGCAGCGGTCCGGTACATCTGCAACCGCCGCGCCTGGAAGACTGGCCCGACGTGGCCTGGCAGCCCAACACCGAAACCTCGGCACGAGTCGATCTCGACACCTTGACCGCCGCCGACGTTGCCGCCTGGAAGCCGGGGCAGACCCTGCTGCTCAACGGCAAGATGCTCACCGGCCGCGATGCCGCGCACAAGCGCATCCATGACATGCTGGCGCGTGGCGAACAGCTGCCGGTGGACTTCACCAACCGCGTCATTTACTACGTCGGCCCGGTCGATCCGGTACGCGACGAAGTGGTCGGCCCGGCCGGCCCGACCACCGCAACACGCATGGACCAGTTCACCGAAATGATGCTGGCGCAGACAGGCCTCATCTCCATGGTCGGCAAGGCGGAGCGAGGCCCCGCGGCGATCGAGGCGATCCGCAAGCACAAATCCGCCTACCTGATGGCAGTCGGCGGCGCCGCCTACCTGGTGGCCAAGGCCATCAAGTCGGCCAGGGTGGTCGGCTTCTCCGACCTCGGCATGGAAGCGATTTACGAATTCGACGTGAAGGACATGCCGGTTACGGTCGCCGTCGATTCGACCGGCACCTCGGTGCATGATACCGGCCCCAAGGAATGGCGGATCAAGATCGGCAAGATCCCGCCGGCATCAAAGTAACGAAGCAAAGAAGTGCACCAAGGCGACTAAACGCTCGGCCCGCTATTCTTCTGTCTCACCGCTTGCAGCGCCTGTCGCGCGGACTCAAAATCAAACAGCTTGACCTGCCGTACAAACCCGTCGAAGCGGTTTTCCAATGCCGCCTGAAGCAGCCCGAGGTGGTCATCGACAAACGAAATCGCCGCCGAGTCGCTTTCACTTAACAGCAAATCGAGTTTGTCGAGCACTTCGCGTTGGGTATTCGGATCAGCCGGACCATCCAGTCGTGGCTTTATTACCGCGGTCGTCGGCAAATTGGCCGTCAAACTGGTGATTTCGCGGACCACGGCGTCCATGTCGGGGCGAAGTTCGGCAATTCCGACGCTGCTGTTGCGGCGCAGTGCCGTTTCCATACGCCCGGCGATTTCCGCCAGCCGCTCGGCGCCTAGCGTGGCCGCCGCCCCCTTGAGCGTGTGCATCAGGTGCTGCGCGGCCATGGCGTCGCCCCGGGCAAGCGTCCGTTCCACCCGAGTCATATCAGCAGCGTGTTCATCGACAAAAAGGTGCAACAGATTCAGATACTTTGCAGAATTGCCGCGCATCGCCGCCAATCCGTAGGCGGCATTCAGGCCGCTGACATTCAGGCCGGCCACATTGGCCAAAGTTCTTTGCAAAGCGCTGCTCTCCACCTCATTCGCTGGCGCTGCCACGGTCGCGGTGGGGTAGGTCGGGTGCGTGTGAAATTGGCTCGACGCCTCGGCAACCGGCACCGGCAGCCACTTCAGCACGGCGCCATAAAGCGCCGCCGGATCGACTGGCTTGGCAATGAAATCGTTCATGCCCGCTGCCGCACAGGCATGGCGATCCTCATCGAAGGCGTTTGCTGTCATCGCCAGAATCGGCGTCGATTCCTGACCTTGGAGCGCGCGAATAGCGCGGGTGGCTGCCAGCCCGTCCATATTTGGCATTTGCATATCCATCAGGATCAGGTCGTAGCGATGCGCTCTTGCCTTTGCCAGCGCTTCCATTCCATCGGTCGCCGTATCGACGGCCAATCCCGCTCCGTGCAGGAGTTCCAGTGCGACTTCGCAGCTGACGGCGTTATCCTCGGCAAGTAGCAGCCGCGCGCCATGATGATATTGGCGCAAGCGGGTTTCGGCGTCGGCATTATCCGCGACGGCTTCGTGAACCATGATGCCGTGGCCGCGCTGCAATCGGGCGGTGAACCAGAAAGTGCTGCCCACGCCGGGGCGGCTGTCGACGCCGATATCGCCGCCCATCAGGGTCGCAAGACGCCGGGAAATCACCAAGCCCAGGCCGGTACCGCCGTACAGTCGGGTAGTCGACTCATCGACCTGCTCGAAGGCATGGAAGAGTCGCTCGAGTTTTTCCGGGGCGATACCGATACCGGTGTCGGCGACTTCGAAGCGCAGCAGCAAATCGTCGCCAGTCTCCTGCAACAACCTGGCGCGCAAGGCGATCGAGCCGTGGTCCGTAAATTTTGCCGCATTGCTGGCAAAGTTGAGCAGCGCCTGGCGCAGCCTGGTCGGGTCGCCACGCAGCCACACTGGCACGCCCTCGCCATCAATTTCAATACGCAGTCCCTTGGCCAGCGCGACGTCGGAAATCATGGACCGCACATGATCGAGCAAGGCGTCGAGGGCAAAATTGCTTTGCTCCAGTTGCAGTTTCCCGGCTTCGATCTTTGACAGGTCGAGGATATCATTGATGATCGACAGAAGATGTTGGCTCGCAGCGCTGACCTTCTCCAGGCGTTCTGTCTGCTCGGGGCTGGCCTTGGCCAGGAGAAGGTGGGTCAGGCCGACAATGGCATTCATCGGTGTACGAATTTCGTGACTCATGTTGGCAATGAAACGACTCTTGGCGACATTGGCGGCTTCGGCGGCCGCTTTGGCTTGTTGCAGTGCCTGTTCCGCTTGCTTGCGCTCGCTGATGTTCGTGACGAAGCTGATAAATCGACCGGGTAGCACGTCGGCGCTTTGCTGGTAGTAGAAATTGACCTCGACGGGAATGATCTGTCCGTTCCGGTGTCGATGCGTCGTTTCGATGGTGGCCGTTCCCAGCGCTCGCGATACGCGTATGCGTTCGGCAAAATTCTCCTGCGAGAATGCCGGATCGATATCCGGCAATGTCAGCGAGAGCATCTCCTCCTGCGTGTAGCCAAGCATGGCAGCGGCATAATGATTGACATAAAGAAAGCTGCCGCTGTCGGCGTCCAGCCATTCGATGCCGATACCCGCCCGGTCCATGGCGAACTGCGTCTCCTTCAGTTGTCGCGTACTCATTTCCAGGGCCGCCGTGCGCTCTCGAACCAGGCTTTCGAGGTCTTGCCGGTACTTTGCCAATTCGACCAAGGCTTGATGCGTGCGCAACGCGGCGTAAACCGAGGCGAAAATCTTGTCCGAGGTCAGCTCGGATTTCAGCCGGTAACCCTCGATTTCGTATTCGCTAACCACCCGGCGCTGCGGTGCGTAGCCCGGTTGGCCGGTGACCAGGACGATCTGCACGCTGCGATTGCCGCGCTCGTTGCGGATATGGCGCACCAGATCAAGGCCGGACTGCTCGCTCTCCATGACAACGTCGAGCAGGATGAGGGCGATGTCCGGATGTTGGTCGAGGCAGGCTTTGGCCTCGTCAGCAGAGCTGGCGTCAAACAGTTGCAGCGACCTGCCTTGCACGACCACACCCTGCAAGGCCAGGTGCAGAACCGCATGGATGTCGGCCTCGTCATCGACCAGCATGACCTTCCAGGACATTGTCGACGCGGCTGGCGGTGGCCGGTCAGGCTCGGGAGCGAATAATTCGGAGAAACAGTCTTGTTCGTTCATGGCGCTGGCAGTGGAACGTCAATATGGAAGTGCACACCCTGACCCGGCTGACTCTCGCATTGAATACTGCCACCGAGACGATGCGTGATCAAGTTATAGACCAGGTGCATGCCCAGGCCCATGCCTTGCTGCATGTCAGTGGTAAAGAACGGATCGAATATGCGGGCCAGAGCGTCGGCGGCGAGACCGCTGCCGTCATCGCGG
>CAISUK010000063.1 GCA_903888645.1 uncultured Pseudomonadota bacterium
CCAGGCCAAGTATCCCGAGACTCAGGCACTTGGTCCAATTGTCAAGCGCCCTGCTGACGGGAAGATGCGTATTGGCTATTACTCAGCCGACTTCCACAATCACGCCACGGCCTACCTGATGGCCGAACTGTTTGAAGCGCACGACACTGGCAAGGTGGAACTGTGCGGCTTCTCGTTCGGTCCAGACTCGGCGCATGAAATGCGTCAGCGGATCGCTTCGGCATTTGGCAAGTTCGTCGATGTCAGGCGTATGAGTGACCGGGAAGTGGCGAGGATGTCGAGATCGTTAGGCATCGACATCGCGGTTGATCTCAAGGGTTATACACAAGACGCGAGACCGGGCATTTTTGCCGAACGCTGTGCGCCCATCCAGGTCAGCTATCTCGGCTACCCTGGCACCATGGGCACCGAAACCATGGACTACATCATCGCCGACAAGACTGTCATCCCCGAGGAACGGCAGGCGGATTTTACTGAACAGGTGGTTTATCTTCCTCATAGCTATCAGGTCAACGACTCCGGGCGCAAGATATCGGAACGCATCTTCAGCAAACGGGAGTTCGGCTTGCCGGAAACCGGCTTTGTGTTTTGTTGCTTCAACAAGAACTACAAGATACTTCCGGCCACCTTTGACGGATGGATGAGGCTACTCAACGCGGTCGAAGGGAGCGTGTTGTGGTTGTTTGAAGACAACGCTAGCGCCCCCAGAAACTTGCGCCGGGAGGCAGAAGCACGCGGGGTGGACGCTGGCCGTGTGGTGTTCGCAAAGCCCATGAAACTGGACGAGCACCTGGCTCGACATCGGCTGGCAGATCTGTTCATCGACACGTTTCCGTATAACGCCCATACGACGGCTAGCGATGCCCTGTGGGCCGGGCTGCCCGTGCTGACGCTCGCGGGCAATTCTTTCGCAAGTCGTGTTGCAGCCAGTTTGCTCAATACGGTCGGGCTGCCCGAACTCATCACAACGACTCAGCAAGCCTACGAGGCCAAGGCCATCGCGCTGGCGCTAAATCCTGGCGAACTGCAAGACATCAGGCGCAGGCTTCAAGAGAACAGGCTGACAACGCCGCTATTCAATGGCAAGCTGTTCGCCAAACACATCGAAGCGGCTTACGAGGCAATGTTTCTCCGCTATCTGCGCGGGTTGCCTCCGGCAGCCATGGAGATACTCGCGTCATAGGCGATGACCGAGTTTTCTGATAGGCCTACTGGGTCTGCGTCGCCGAATTGACGACGACATCGATGATCGGGACATCCGTGACCGTATTGAAGGTGTGGGTGTGGACGGCGGCGATGGCATCCATGACGCCCGCACCGGTCACGATCTTGCCGAAGACCGCATAGCCGGGGTTGGCGGCGTCCTTGTAATCCAGGGACAGATTATCGACGACATTGAAGTAGAACTGTGAGGTTGCCGAGTTGGGCACGGTGGTCCGTGCCATGGCAATCGTGCCGCGCAGATTCGACAAGCCGTTGGGCGTTTCCAGGGCAATCGCAGCCAGAGCTCCGGGCTTGGTGACCATACCCGACGTGTAGCCGCCGCCCTGGACGACGAAGCCGGCGATGACGCGGTGGAACAGGGTGTTCGAATAGAAACCGCGACTCACGTAGCCCAGGAAGTTGTTAACCGTTTTGGGTGCAGCCGTCGGGTTGAGTTCCACCACCATGGTGCCCATGGATGTATCCAGCGTTACTTGCGGGGCCGGCACCGTGAAGGTTTTGTTGTAGATCACCGTGCCCGAAACGTTCTTCACCTGCACTTGCAGGTCGCCGGTCGCCGTCACGGTACAGGTAAAATCCTCTTCTCCGAGGATCTTTGCATACGGGGTGGGCGTGGTGCAATTCGAGATGGTGGGAATGATGCCGTTGGTGGGCGAGGCCAGGTTGTTGCCGAAGATCTGGACCATGACGCTGTTACCGTAACGCAGACTGCCGATCTGAATGCCCGTAATGGTCGGATCAGGAAAGCCGCCACCCCCGCCACCGCAGGCGGATATCAAGAGGGCGCAGAGAAGCGTGGCGAATTGTTTCATGCGTGAGAGTCTTTCTGCCATGGCATTGGGTTCAGCACGGGGTGTCGGCTTGGATGGTATTGTAATTCCCTGATCGAACTCGACGGCACACTGGCAGCCGTCTTATACCAGGAAAGCGTCATCCGACAGGCGAAAGGCGAAACCCTCGCCTTCGAGCGCCTTCGCCGCTTCCGCTGCTTTCGCTGCTTCCGCCGCTTCGGCGGCGGCTGCCGCTGCGGCTGCCGCATCCGTGGCTTGATTAATTTGCGCCTGAATCCGCGCATCGGCCTTGGGCAGTTGCTGAAGCTGGTTAATGGAGAAGAGCTGGGCGTAAGCCAGGATAATCCCGCCCACGCTACGCAGAGAGAGATAGGCTTCATCGCTCAGCGTGCTCAGCGCCTGTTCGTCGATACGGTAGAGTCCCGCCACCGGCATGGCCCGCCCGCCCTGCTGGATGTTCAAGGACCAGGGCTGAATGAGGCCGGCGGCGTGCAAGGCATCGACGGTCCGCTGCGTTTGCGCCCGACCGGTTTCCCATTCCGACAGGCGTGTCAGAACCTCCCGGATCGCCTGGCTGGGGGCTTCGCCGTCGAAGAAGGGTTCGCCCTGCCCGGCCTCGCCGAGCAAGCCACTGTCGGCATCGAAGCAGAGTACCTGGTCTTCCCGATCCTGGGGTTTGACGAGTTTGAAGGGGTGGGTGTGGATGGCGGCCGGCACGGCGTCCGCGATCCACTGCCCGTCCGGGCTAACGAAGTGGTTCCTGCCCGGCTGCAAGGCGGTGACTGCCATCAGCTGGAACTTGTCCTCGAATCGGGTGAAGGCGAGCGGCAGCACCGGCACCAGCCGGGCCAACTCGAAGCTCGCCACCGGGATCAGGTTGGTCGAAGCGATAAAGGCGTAGCTGCTCGGTCGCCGCCAACTCTTGCTGGCGAATTCTGCAGGACTGATAGCGAGAAGTTTCATGGGGGTGTCCAGATGAAGAAGTTGTCGTACGGAGCGGGTCTGTGTCAAGCGCAGCCGAGACAGGCTCGCGTCGAGGATGATGTTCTTGTCGTACTCGTGCTTGCCGTGGATAAGCGCGAAGACATGGCGGTCTATCGTTCAGCCGTAGAGCGGCTCATCACTAGCAAGGGCCTTTGAAGCCATGCTAATTGGCCTTGTTCCGAGCCGTCACCCAAGCTGCGCGGCGGTAATTATAGGGTTTGCCAGTATTCGGGTTCGGAAACATCCAAGGCACATCCTCTTCAGTTGAGCACCTGCTGCGCGGCCAGGGCTTCGTTGAGCGCCTTGGCGTAGGACATGCGGGCGGTTTGCAAGACGGCAGACTGTGCATTCAGGCGTTGCAGTTCGGCGTCGACAAATTGCAGCATACTGAGCTGATTTTTCGCCTCGCTGGAGAGCTGGTCGGTGTCGTATTCTTTCTCGTCAATCTTGATGATGCTCATGGGACGGCCTCCGATTTTTAGCCATTGCTGCGTGTCGGTCAGAAGATGTGTCACCTTTCCACTCTGCATCTCGCACACGCGCTCAGCCTGCAACAGGAACGGTTCAAGGGTAATATCAATCCGGGCAAAACGGTAAGGGTTTGACATCAGGATCGCGTCGCGCCCAATGTTGTCTCCAAGGTCATTGGTGATCAGCACATACTTGAATTTGTGCAATTGCCGGAGAAATCCAGCAACATCCCTATTCGATAAATGCTGAAGGGCATCTTTGCAAATCGCCAAGTCTGCGCCGGGCAAATCCATCTCGCAAAAGTTTCCGCAGATGAATTTCACATTGGTCTTGCCGTGGGTCGCCTGGTTGGCTTCAATCACAGCCGGCACTATGTCAACGCCAACATAGTCGATGTCCGCCAGGTTCAAGAACCGGGTTGACTGCCAGTCGCCACAGCCGCAGTCGACGATACTTTTAATATTGCGCTCGCGCAAGAAAGTCTGCACGAAATCAAGGTATTTCTTGACGTTTTCCAGGCGCGAACCTGGCCCCGAGCCGCCGCCCCAAATGTCTTTGGCATAAATGTTGCCGAACACGCTGACCAGCGGTTCCGCCGGTAAGTGATCGATGGGAAGAACGACCGGCTCTGTCAATGCAGAGTAGTGTGTTTTGAAAAGATTCCGATGCGAAACTATACCCTGTCGATCATTGATGTTGTATTTCAGGCCAAGCTCCAGGTGGGAGCGAACAAGCCGATGAGAATGCCGGGAACTTACGCGGCCGATGGCAACGGTATAGGCAATTGGCCCAGTGGTTCGAACAACGCCAATTTGCCCCACATTGCCATCACCTGGCGAGTAGCTGTTGATATTGTCGATGACGAAGGCAATCGTCCGATTGAGAAATGGATGCTCTGGCCGCGCCATGATGTGCCAGTTTTGAAGCTCGCCATGCGGGAAATATTGTAGTAGCTCCCGATACTTGCCCCAGCCCATGTGGGCGTCCCCCATTGTATTCGGCCAGTGTGAAAGGATGTACTCATCGTCGGGCATAATGATTTGATCCAGTGGAAGGCGTGCCGAACTCTTGATATCCAGGTACACGCCGCCCACGCGAAACACCAGGAGATACCTGAAGAAGTCAGCCCGAGCCGCGCCGTATGCCGGGTTGATTCGCGAGTAAGCGTCATGAATGGCTGGCGGAAAATTCTCCCTGATGAATCGATCGATGTCTTGGTCATCATAAAAACGGTACTCCCAACCGGGGTTGTTGCGCTTGAGAAACGCAACGTTTTCGAGGATTTCGTTGGGCAAGTTTCTTGTGTAGTAGGTCTGATGAATGATTCTTGGAATTATCACGGAACGCACCTTTTCCTAATTTTTCTGTGCGATATTTAATCACTAATTGCGACCTGCATTCTGGTGTGCGCGTGATTCGAATCTCGTTTATGCCATCATTCGAGATCGGTGACTCAGGTCTCGCAAATTTTCCACCGGTTCAGGTCGAGGGATTCGATGGCTACCAAGTTTCGCGGCATTCCGCAGAAGAAG
>CAISUK010000064.1 GCA_903888645.1 uncultured Pseudomonadota bacterium
CCTTCGATCGATACGCGTTGATCAACTCACGATCCTCGTCGCTGAGATGCAGTTCCGTTTGTCGCATAGCCAACTCCTCGTCATGGGGTGGGTATGAGACAGCATAATACATGTTTCGTTATTAATGGGCAGTAATACTAGCATTGCCATGATAGAAGAGCAGACGAAAAGTGCCGAGCGTGAGGTTGGCGAAGCGGATACCGAGGCCGCACATGGCACTCTGGCGCTCGACCAGAACCATGTCAGCGTGGAGCGCATCGCCAAAGCTAGCCAAGAAGCGCAGCACACAGTTTCCGAACTGGGTGAGCATTCGAAGGAAGTAACCGGTATTGTCCAGACCATCCGCGACATTGCTGACCAGACCAACCTCTTGGCGCTCAATGCGGCGATCGAGGCGGCACGCGCAGGCGAGCAAGGGCGCGGATTCGCCGTAGTGGCCGACGAAGTAAGAAAGCTCGCAGAACGCACCACTGTTGCAACAGTGGAGATTGCTAAACTCATTGGCACCATTCAATCAGGCATCGAACAGGCAGTAGACTCAATCGACACTAGCATGCAGGAGATCGCCGCTGGACAGGCCAGCGAAGAGGCTTCTTCTCAGGTGCTGCGCAATATTCATCAGCGCGTTAATGCGGCCAAGGCGGCTGTTGCGGATATTGTCAACGCCACGCACGAAGTGGCATTCGCAACTCGCCAGATCAACGAAAACATGGCTACGGTGAGCAGCTTGGCTGAAGCTGGGCAGGCGGCTGTAAGCGAGACTACGGCTGCGGGTGAGGCCTTGAGCGAGGTATCAGTGCGTATGAACCAGTCGCTGAAAGTATTTAACTATTAGTCAATCCGGTAAGTGACCGGTTCGAAGCAACCGACAAGATGAACGACTGCAATTTGGAAATCTGCCTGAAGGTGCTATTGGCCGTGTCTTGGCCTTGGTGAATCGAGTGCGAGTGGATGTTACAACTGCGCGGCTGTCATTGGGCAGACACCCCTGAACGGCTCTCGAAGGGTCGCCCAGTCACATGCGTCACGCGATCAGCATAATTTCGCAGATTAACAGGAACCAGCGAAGCCGTTTTGTACGCCTTCAGTGGTTCCAGACCACGTCCATCTCCGTTTCCATTCCGACGACGGCATCGAGGACCGTGTCGATCAGTTCAACGTCATCATCTGACCACTCGGCGTCCTGTGCCTCAGACCGGGTCGCAAGCGGCGTCAGTTCGAAATCAATGAACTGGTCGCCAATCTTCAGCACCTGTGTGCCGGAGGGGTGCTCAATGACCTCCCAATCATCAGGGATGGTTAGCTCGGCGTGCAGGGTGAGGGTGAGGGTTTTCATATGGGTGGAATGCTTACATAGAATTTGATTGGGGGTACGTGATCCTACACATCTGGCAGTGATTCAGGGTCAAAGCACCGCCAAAACCCCCAGAACGCGGATTCTGGCCGTTCTGGGGGTTTTGGGTGTTGCTCCTACAGGCTATTTCGGCTTTAGTGCCGGGTTGATGCGGTAGCTTGGAGACTGGGGCCGCCCCGTACCTTTTTCCGCAGGTATGCGCCTGATCCAACTTTCATGCTCAAGCTCCCGGCAGGCTGCCGACACCGCCATCGGATCGGACAAGTTAACCCAGCCGGACTTGTACACATCCCGCTCGCTGAAGCCATCGACAAGCTTTCCCGACTTGATCTTGGCGGCAAGGGCGTTCGCGGCAGACTGCACTGGATCGAAAGCCATCGAGTAAATCCTGTAGGCATGAGCCTCGAGGTATTTCCCCCAAGCGATTGCCCGCTGCAGTGCTTCTTTCGATATCCGTAAATGCCAATTGTGCCTGAGGCTCGATATCCAAATGGTCTGCAATCTCTGTGTATCCGTGTTCGCGCCACCAGCGGACAACGTCAGACTTCAGCAATAGTGTCTTTTCACAATCCCAATCGCCGCTGGGCGATTTGGAAGCACGCTTGACTTTGATGTAGTCGCAATCCACAGCATCGATGATTGCCCATCGCCGATTTTGTAAAGTTTCGTTGCCTTCTGGGGCAGTGCTAAACCAGTCTTCATACGCTGGTTCTCTATAACACCGTTCCTCAAATAGCTGTGGGTCTAGCCCCATAGTCAAAAGTGCTGCCTCGTTAATCGAGTACGTCGAAACATTTTGCCAATGCTGGTCAATTACTGAGTGTGGTCACGTGATTATTCCAGCGCTTTAGGTGCCAGCTACACATTAGCTACTGCAGGTTTGGTAGC
>CAISUK010000065.1 GCA_903888645.1 uncultured Pseudomonadota bacterium
CACGAAGACCGTGCTCGGCTCATGCATGCGGAATACCTTGAAGACTTTCTCGGTGAGCGCGTCCGAGCTGACGAAGTCGGCATAGGCGGTTGCCAGCCATTGCCGATGCACGGCGTAGCTGGGCAGTTCCGGGCCGGGCGCATTCTTGGCCAGGTAGTCGTGAAAGCGCTGCAGGATATGCAGGCGATTGACATGAACGACGCTGGCTTCGTAGGCAACTTCGAAATAGTCGAGAAAGTCTTCGGCCGAGGCCAGGTCTTCCAGGTCGTCGGCAAAGTCGGCAGCAGTGACGGGGGCGGGCATGGTGTTCTCCTTCAATGAAACTGCGCGGGTATGAGGGTTTCAATCGGGTTTAAATTGGCATCGCCAACGACGTCGGCAGTTGTCCGTGCACGGGCGATTTCGAGCAGCGCGGCGGCGCCGAGGCGATCGTGATGATCCAGCTCGATGATTTTGGCCAAGCGGTTGCAGGCGTCATCGAGCTTGCCCAGGCGCAGCAGTACCACCGCCGAAGCCTTCAGCGCGAGCAGGTAGAAGCGCATCAAGCCCATCGAGCAGAGCACGCTCTCGTCGAGCGCACCGAGACTCAACCGGCTCCAGCCGCTGTCGATATGCAGGCGTTCTGCAGCCGCTTCCATGGCGCGTTCGGCGACGCGCAGGGCGTCGTCAAGGCGATGCTGGTAGAAGTAGTAGCGGTAGAGTCCGACCAGCACCGAGAGTTGCTTGGGCGCGATGAAGTAGGCACGCAACAGGAAGTTTTCCGCCACGGCTTCGCCATAGTGGGCGGCAGCCTCGGCCAGCAGGGTTTCGATCTGTACTTCGGAAGGGTCATCGAAGTAGAGACGTCCTTCGCCGACTTCCAGCAAGTCCATGTCAAAACTCATGGCGGGCCTCGCAACCAAAGTCGCCGTCAGCCATTACTGATTCCCTTCATGAGCGACAGATCGGCGCAGAAAGCCAGCAGTTCGGCATCGCTGGGCACGCGCTTGGCTGCGGCGACGAAGCCGCGCACCCGTTCAAGGACGCAGCGGGCGCCGTCATCATCGACGACGCAGCCGAGCGCGGCGAGGACGCGACTGACGGAGCGCTCTCCGGAGTGCTTGCCCAGGACAATGCGATGCTGGCGGCCGACCACTGCCGGGTCATAGCCCTGGTAATTGAGCGGATCCTTGAACAGGCCATCGACATGAATGCCGGCTTCATGAGTGAACACGCCTTCGCCGACGATGCTCTTTTGCCAGGGAACGGGTCGTCCCGAGGCCCGCGCGACGCGTTCCGACAATGCCGGAAAATCGCGCAGGACAATGCCGGTGTCGATGCCGTAGCACTGCCGCAGGCCCAGCACGACTTCTTCGAGCGGGGCGTTGCCGGCCCGTTCGCCGAGGCCATTGACGGTAGTGTTGAGGTGGGTGGCGCCGGCTCGCGCTGCCGCCAGCGTATTGGCGGTGGCGAGGCCAAGATCGTCGTGGGCGTGCATCTCGATTTCGAGATCGCAGGCGCTGCGCAGGGCAGCGATGCGCTCGGCGACGCCAAAGGGTTCCATGACACCCAGGGTGTCGGCGAAGCGCAGCCGCCGCGCGCCGGCAGCCTGTGCCGCTTCGGCCAGGCGGAGCAGGAAATCGGGGTCGGCGCGCGAGGCATCTTCGGCGCCGATGCCGACTTCGAGGCCGGCATCGAGCGCCTGGCGGACATGATGATCAATGCTGTCGAGCAGCCAGGCGCGATCGCGCCGCAATTTGTAGGCAATATGCTGATCGGAAGCCGGCACCGAAATATCGATCAGGTGCGCGCCGAGGCCGCTGCAGGCGGCGATGTCGCCGGCATGCATGCGGCTCCACACCATGAGACGGGCATTGAGGTTGAGGCCGGCAACGGCGCGAATGCTGTCGCGCTCGGCGGCGCCCATGGCGGGTATTCCGACTTCAAGCTCAGCGATGCCCAGTGCATCCAGACGACCGGCGATGTCGAGCTTCTCCTCAAGCGAGAAGGCGACGCCTGCAGACTGCTCGCCATCGCGCAGCGTGGTGTCGTTAATGACAATGGATTGGCAGGGTGTGCGGCTCATGTTGGTCTCCGCATCTCTATTAGCAAGTCCGGTGCCCATCAATGTTATGCCAATAAATCAATTATTTATCGGATCGTTTGGCGGGCAGGCTTGTGTCGCAATCCGACCAATTGTCGGAGAGAAAACATGATCGCAGAAGCACCCCTGCTGCCCGCGACGCTCGGGCGTTGCCGCAAACCGGGCTATCCGCTGTCAGTACACAGGCTTTGCACGGTTGTCGCAGGACAATCGGGGATTCGTGTTCTTTGCTTGAAAGTGAAATCGCAATAGTTCGGGAAACGAGGGAAGCGCCAGTTGACCACAGCGAATTGGCTTGCAGGCGGCAGCGCTTTCGTTTATAAAGCGCATTTTTCCGAGCGCGGATAAATCGCCAAATGGCTGAAGATACTTTGCACCAGCAATTCCCGTCCTATGTCGTCAAGAAGGGCGAGGATTACATGAGCGCCCCGCAGCTGGCGCATTTTCGGAAGATTCTCGAGACGCTCAAACATGAGCTGCTCGGCGACATTGAACGCACCGTTCACACCATGCAGGACGAGGCGACCGTGTTTGCCGATCCCAATGATCGTGCCAGTCAGGAGTCCGACATTGCCCTGGAATTGCGTAACCGGGATCGCGAGCGCAAGCTGATCAAGAAGATCGACGAATCGATTGCCCGTATCGAAGACAGGGAATATGGCTACTGCGATGGTTGCGGCGTCGAGATCGGGCTGAAGCGGCTCGAGGCGCGGCCGACGGCAACCCTTTGCATCGACTGCAAGACGCTGGAAGAGTTGCGCGAGAAGCAGGTAGCCAAATAAGGGCCAAATAAGGGATTGAACGATCGCTGATCGTTGCAGACCGGGCAATAGCGATGCCCATGAAAAAGGACGCCGTAGCGTCCTTTTTTGTTGCCTGGCTTTTGGGCCGGTCGCTGCCGGCTACCATGGCTGCTGCTATGGCTGCTGCGGTGCTTCACCAGCAGTTGCAACGGCTGCGGCGGCATCTGCAGCGACCGCCTTCATCGATAAGCGAATGCGGCCCTTGTCGTCGGTCTCGATGACCTTGACGCGAACGCTCTGTCCTTCCTTCAGATAGTCGGCGACCGCATTGACGCGTTCGTTGGCGATCTGGGAAATATGCAGCAAGCCGTCCTTGCCCGGCAACACTTGCACGATGGCGCCGAAATCAAGCAGGCGGAGCACCGTACCTTCGTAGATGCGGCCCACTTCGACTTCCGCCGTGATGTCTTCGATGCGCTTCTTGGCGGCTTGTGCAGCGTCGGCATTGACCGAGGAAATGACGATGGTGCCGTCGTCCTCGATGTCGATGACCGCACCGGTTTCTTCGGTCAGCGCGCGAATCACCGCGCCACCCTTGCCGATCACGTCACGTATCTTTTCCGGATTGATCTTCATGGTGATCATGCGTGGGGCGAAGGTCGATACTTCCTGGCGATGCCCGGACATGGACGACTTCATGATCCCCAGGATATGCAGGCGGGCTTCCTTGGCCTGCGCCAGGGCCACCTGCATGATCTCCTTGGTGATGCCCTGGATCTTGATGTCCATCTGCAGCGCGGTGACGCCGTTGTCGGTGCCGGCCACCTTGAAGTCCATGTCGCCGAGGTGATCTTCGTCGCCGAGGATGTCGGTGAGCACGGCGAAGCGGCTGCCGTCCTTGATCAGGCCCATGGCGATACCGGCAACATGCGCCTTGAGCGGCACGCCGGCGTCCATCAGTGCCAATGAACCGCCGCAGACGGAGGCCATCGACGACGAACCGTTCGACTCGGTGATTTCGGAAACCACGCGCATGCTGTAACCGAATTCTTCAGGTGTCGGCAGGACGGCGAGCAGGGCGCGCTTGGCCAGCCGGCCATGACCGATTTCACGGCGCTTCGGGGTGCCGACACGGCCGGTTTCGCCGGTAGCGTACGGAGGCATGTTGTAGTGGAGCAGGAAGCGCTCGCGGTACTCGCCTTGCAGCGCGTCGATGATCTGCTCGTCGCGGCCGGTGCCCAGCGTGGCGACGACCAGTGCCTGGGTCTCGCCACGGGTGAACAAGGCCGAACCGTGGGTACGCGGCAGCACGCCGCTGCGGGCATAGATCGGCCGCACGGTGCGGGTGTCGCGACCGTCGATACGCGGTTCGCCGTTGAGGATCTGCGAACGGACGATCTTCGCTTCGAGGTCGAACAGGTGATTGTTGACGGTGTTGCCGTCTGGAGCGCCGTCGCCTTCGGTGAGGGCGGCGACCACTTTGGCGCTGATCTCGCGGGTCTTTTGCGTGCGGGCCTGCTTGCTGGTAATGCGGTAGGCATCGCGCAATTCGGCTTCGGCCAGTTCGGCCACCTTGGCCACCAGCGCCTCGTCCTTGGCCGGTGCTTGCCAGTCCCATTCCGGCTTGCCGGCGACTTCGACCAATTCGTTGATGGCGTTGATGGCTGCCTGCATCTGCTCGTGGCCGAAAACGACCGCGCCGAGCATGATTTCTTCGGAGAGTTGCTGGGCTTCGGATTCGACCATCAACACGGCACCGGCGGTACCCGCCACGACCAGGTTGAGCTGGCTTTCGGCCAACTGGGCAAAGGTCGGACAGAGTACGTACTGGCCGTCGATGTAGCCGACCCGTGCGGCGCCGATCGGGCCACTGAAGGGGATACCGGAAATCGACAGCGCGGCTGAAGCGCCGATCAGCGCAGGGATGTCCGGATCAATTTCCGGATTGCTCGACATCACCGTGACGACAACCTGCACTTCGTTGTAAAAGCCCTCGGGGAAGAGCGGGCGGATCGGACGGTCGATCAGTCGGGAGGTCAGGGTTTCCTTTTCCGAGGGACGCCCTTCGCGCTTGAAAAATCCACCGGGGATACGACCGGCGGCATAGGTTTTTTCGATGTAGTCGACGGTCAAGGGGAAAAAGTCCTGGCCGGATTTCGCTGTCTTGGCGCCGACGACAGTGGCAAGTACCACGGTGTCATCCATATTCACCAGCACGGCACCGCCCGCTTGGCGAGCGATCTCGCCGGTTTCAAGGGTGACGGTATGAGCGCCGTAGGCAAAGCTCTTGCGGAATGGTGTCAACAAGGGAAGTTCCTTTCATCAGCAGAGGGCAACCCCAATGGGTGCCCCGTAAACGACAAAGCCGGCGCGACCGCAAGGGCCGACGCCGGCGTGTTCAATGCTCGCGCTTGTTGCGCACCGGCCTATTCCGCGAATTACTTGCGGAGGCCGAGACGCTCGATCAACGCGCGATAACTGTCTGCATTCTTGCGCTTCAGGTAATCGAGCAGTTTGCGACGTTTGCTCACCATGCGCAGGAGGCCCCGGCGCGAGTGATGATCCTTGACATGCTCCTTGAAATGCCCGGTCAGGTCATTGATGCGCGCCGTCAGCAGCGCCACCTGAACTTCCGGGGAACCTGTGTCACCCTGGACACGTTGATAATCGGCCACGATCTTGGCCTTGTCTACCGTTTGAATCGCCATTGTCTCTATCTCTCAAACACAGTTGAAAAAAGGCGCCGCCCCGGTTTGATAGAGCACTGCGCCCAGCTCTCGTAATCCCTTGCGCTTGTTGCTGCAGTGGAAAATCGAACTCGTGATTATACGTAAGGCCCACCTGCCCGGCAATAGCCGTTGGCGGTTGTTCTGCAGATCGGGGGCCGGTGTCGACATGACCGGGAACCGCGCTCCGTGTTGTCACCGCGCCGTCAGCGTGAGCAGGATATCGGCATACCAGGCACAGTTGAGGCCCAGTGCTTCATCGAGAATGGCATCGCGCGTCTCCATGTCAAGCCGCGCCGAATGGACACCGAGCAGCATCCATGGCAAATCGCCGTGGGCTGGCGCGGGATTGGCCCGGCGCAAGACGACCGGCGCGCCACTGCCGCCGCGGTGCGTTCGCGCATCGGTGAGAAAGTAGCCTTCACCCTGGAAGCGCAAGCCGAACGACGAGGCGATGCCTGCCTGACGAACCACTGGAACGTGATGCAGCGTGTCATGGAAACCGAGCGGGAAGCCGACGACCAGGACTGAAGAGCCCACCTCGACCTCATCGCTCGGATCCTGCAGATGCGCCTCGGTAAAGGCGCGATAGACCGCGGTTTCCGGCAGCGCCGGGCGCTCAACCTCGATCACCGCCACGTCAATTTCACCGGCGGCGTCCTTGCCCTGACGCCAAAGGCTGTGACCATCGCGATAGAGCGGGATGGAAAAACCGGTCGATTGCGCCATGTTGTCTGGATCGATATGCAATTCGATCTCGATCCGATCGGGAAAATGCTTGCTTGGCGTGTCGATCATCACGTGCCGGCTGGTCACCAGAAACAAGCGCTCGTCGCGCGCGAAAAAAAAGCCGCTGGCATTGGTCAGCTGACGCTTTCCAGCGAAGGTAAATAGTCGTGTGGCGGTCAGCAGGATAGATTCGATCATCATATGTGGCTCGATGGTGAAAGGCTTTGTCGACTCGATTGGTTGTGCCTGATGGCATCGAAGCGAGCGCTCGATTCGCTGCTTTCGAAGACGTCACAGCGACGTTGCCGGCAAACCGCTGTCGAGTATAAGCCGTGGCGGCGCTGGGAAAGCGGCTTGTGATCGGACTGGAAGCGGTTTGAGGTGGCAAGGGGTCAGCCATCGCCGGCCGGGAGTGTGCCGGTTGCTTGAACAAGACCATAGCTGGGCAAATCGGCAGCATGCCAATGCAATATGCTTTCGTTGTCCGGTGGCTTGGTCAATATACCCTTGAGAAATCCAGGCGGTACTGCTGGGCGTTGGTTTCGTGCGCACGTTCGACTTGTTTCAAGAATGCCTCGAATCCGTCTAGCGGCAAGGGGCGACAGAAGAGATAGCCCTGATAGGCATAACAGCCATTGTTGGCCAGGAAGTCGCGCTGCGCCTCGGCCTCGACCCCTTCGGCGATGACCGCCAGGCCAAGCGTTTTGCCCAGGGCCACGATGGTCCGCGCAATCGCCGCATCGTTTGTATCCGTCAGTACGTCGCAAACGAATGACTGGTCGATCTTCAATTGGTCCAGGGGCAATCGTTTCAGATAGGAAAGCGACGAATAGCCAGTCCCGAAATCGTCCAGCGAGAATCCCACACCGCGGGCTTTCAATGCCGCCATTTTGCCGATGATGACTTCAGCATTCTCCAGCAACAGGCTTTCAGTCAGTTCGAGCTTGAGTTTGCCCGGCGCAATGCCGAAGTTATCCAGTACTGCCAAGACTTCCTCGACAAAATTTGGTAGCTTGATTTGCCGGGCGCTGACGTTCACGGCCAGCGTGAAATGCGCTGTTTCTGCCTGGGTTGCCCAAATTGCCAATTGCGCGCAGGCGGTTGTGAGTACCCAGTGTCCGATCGGCAGGATCAGCCCGGTGTCCTCAGCCAACGGAATGAACTCGGCCGGCGACACCAAGCCGCGCTGCGGATGCTGCCAACGAATGAGCGCTTCAGCGCCTATCACCTGACCCTGAAAATCAACCTGCGGTTGATAGTGGAGAACGAATTGGCTGTTCGCGATCGCCTTGCGAAGGTCTGTTTCCAGAACGGCACGCGCGGTCACGACTGCCTGCATTTCGGGATCAAAAAAGCGCAGCGTGTTTCGGCCGGCGGCCTTGGCCTGATACATGGCGGTATCGGCGCGGCGCATCAGTTCCTTGATCGAGTTGGATTGATCGTGAAACAGTGTGATGCCGATACTCGACGTGCAGTGATAACTGTGCTGAATCTGTTCGATGTCGTTGGCAATGACATTGAGAATGTAAGGCAGGGCAATCTGGGCTTGAATTTTTTCGGCGACAGCTTCGGTTTGCGTCACGGCCCAGTCACCCTCATCCAGATCATCGAGGATGACCACGAATTCGTCGCCGCCCAGTCGCGCCACCGTGTCGCTTTCGCGCACGCAGGAGCGCAGTCGCCTGGCCGCCTCAACCAACAACTGATCGCCGACATCATGTCCCAATGTGTCGTTGAGGACTTTGAAATTGTCGATATCGATCAGCATCAAGGCGCCATGGCGGTTGTCCCGAGCACTGACGATCAGCCGCTGCATCAGGCGATCCTGCATCAGCCTGCGGTTCGGTAAATTGGTCAGTGGGTCGTAGAAGGCAAGACTGTAAATTTCCTCGGCAGTGGCCTTGCGCTCGGTGATGTCGCTGAGGGTTCCCGATGTGCCGATGGCGCTGCCGCTTTCGTCCTGGGTCAGCCGCGCAAAAACCTCGACCCAGCGAAACCCGCCCGACTTATGCAGGTAGCGAATTTCATGGCGGCAGAAATCCTTGTTGCGCTGGATCAACGGTTCAAACAACGCCCGGTTGCGCTCGCGGTCGTCCGGGTGAACGTAGTCGAGGAATACAGTGCCGAGGCTATCCGCTACCGCGAAGCCGGTGACCTCTGTCCAAGCCGGGTTGAGGAAAATCCATTTGCCCTGCGCATCGGTCTGGAAGATCACTTCCTTGACGTGGTCCACCACCGAGCGAAACCGCCGCTCGCTTTGAATCAGACTTGCCCGCGAGAGGATATCCTGCCGTTGGAAATGTCGGCCCAGCCAGAGCGTCAACACTGTACCAAGGAGAAACAGGGCAATGATCCCGACAACTTCGTTGCGCCAGGCGAGTAATTCGTCATCAATACGTGGCTGACCAATCGTTCACGTCCGTCGAAAGCACCTTTGACGCGATACAAACCACGCTCGAGTGCCGCCAGGTGCTCGACAAACTCAGGCGTATTGGCCAGGGACTTGCTGATCGCTCCGGCGATCACAGGCGAGCGAAACAGGGTCACGCCATTGCTCTTCAAGATGGTAATCGAACCGTTCGGCTTTTCCCGCTGCACGTCGAATATTCGGGCGATCCGGTCGAGTTCGAGCACGGCGCCGATGATCGTGAGTTCGCCGTTCGACTTCATCACCGGGTAAGTGACCGGAACCATCCACTTGTTATTTACCGGGCTGAGCACAGGATCGCTGATATATAGTTGCCGAGTCTGGGGATTCAGCTGAATCCGTATATCTTCATGGTCGGCAACATTGGCCACTGCATGCCGAGAAGATGCTGGAACGGTATAGACATTGCCGTCAGCATCCACGATCCGGATATCCATCACACCATCGGTAAGCTGACGCAACTCATCTATCAGCTTGATGAATTCGGGATCCTGCGCAGCAAAGGCGCCGGGGTGCTCCTCGATCCAGCGGGCGGCGGTCTTGATGGAGACTTCGGCGAGCGTGAATAATCGGATGGTTTGTTCCTCGACAGCGAAAGTGCGCTGAGCGAGTTGGTCTTCGCGCGCTGCGGTGATCCTCTGACGCTCCCCGTACTCCCAGAAGATCAATGCGCTCCACAGCGTGACAAGCAGCAGGGCGACGATCGCCGGAACACCGAAACGCGAAGATCGAGCGGTGCCCATTGCGATCACGTTACGCTGATCGCAACTTGTTGGCGAAGCGTTATTGCTCCGTTCCATCTAGGCCGAAACGAGTCGATTACGACCTGCCTTTTTCGCCTGATAGAGCCGGCTGTCAGCCAGGCGCAGCACCTCATCCAGATCGCTGCTTTCGTTCGCCGACATGCCGAGGGATATCGTCACCGACACAGTGGATTCCTGGGTGCGTTGGACGGAGCGGATTCGAGTCATGGCAGGGTCGGTACGACAAGCTGTGGAGAGGACTTGCTCGTGAGCACCTGTAGCGGATTCAACAGGAAACCATCGCCGGAATACTCCTATACATTTATAACTAATGTTATAGGAACTGACGACGTGGGCATATCGGGGATTTCGAAGCGGCCATCAGGAAATCCCTGATGTCGCGGCGGGACTTTCCCTTGGCCTGGCGTGCCCGGTGCGCGACGGATTGACACGGCTTCCTCGCTCTTGAAATGGGCGAAAAGCTTCTTGCCCATGCGGATGAGGACTTCAGACTTCGAGAACCGCAGCAGACTCCTGTTCAAGATCGCCCAAGTGCTGACTGTGCAGGCCCAGTTCTCTCTTGGCGACATCCGCAACCTTGTCCCACTCGTGCGATTGCGCCTGACCCGTATTGATTTGCACGAGATGCTCGGCCAGCATGGCGATGGCAATCAGCGTCCGCGATACGGCCGGAATCTGGGGTCCGTCCGCTGCCGAGAGCAATGACAACTCGTGGTGATGCCGGATGGCCAGTTCAATCTCGTCGGGCAACAACCAGGATTTGGCCAGTTCGGCCCCCAGGCTGGCGTGATTGACGGTGAGTCGCGCGTCCTCGATCGCGGTAAAAGATCGGACCAGCTCGTCGTTGGCCTGGCGCAGTACATCCCGGTATTCAGTAAACGCACTCATCAGGATCGGGATGCCGCAGTCCCGAAACAAGCCGAACGTATAGGCATCTTCAGGCCGGATGCCGCACTCTTTGCGCAGTCGAGCTGCCAGCCAGGCAGACACCTGAGCCGTCTTGGCAGACGCATCCCAGAACCGCTCCATGTGCGGCACACTGGCAAACACCTTGTTCAGGGACAATCCGGCGATGGTCTGGACGATGAGGCGGAGACCGAGGACCAGCAGGGCCTCGGAAACCGTGCGCACCTTTTTCTGGAAACCGAAGTAGGGCGAGTTGGTGGTCTTGATGAGTGCCCCGCTCAGACTCACGTCGGAGCTGATCGCCGCCGCCAATCGGCTGAAATCTGGCGCATCCTTGGCGAACTCCCTGTCGATCTCGATGATGATCGCCGGGCGCGGCGGAATACCGATCTGGCGGATATCGACCCGCATCTGGTTTTCGATCGCGTTGGACTGCGGATTAGCTGGTGTGGAGCTCATGAGGAGTCGGTGAGGAGTTTGAATCGTTCCATCCCCGGCAGCGCGTGACGCCTACGCCAGCGCCACGGTGACAACCGAAATGTCATCGTGGGCCAGCGCGCCGTCCAGCATCTCGTCCAGCGCGGCTTTCAGCCGTCCGTGGCCCCTGTCCGTACCCAAGGCAGCAATGATTTCATTTTCCGTCAGGCCGCGCCCCGCCGCGTTCTCGGCCTCCGTCAGTCCGTCGCTGAACATCAGCAGACTGTGCGGTTCGCGCCACTGCCAGATTTCGGTCGCCGGGTCGAATTCGTCGGCATCGACCACGCCGAAGGCAAGATGGCTGGAGGCGAAGCGGTGCGCGATGCGTCCGCTGCTGAGCGCAAGGATGCCCGGTATGCCGCCATTCCAGACCTCCAGCAGGCGGTTGTGCCAGTCGATCCGCGCCAGTGCACCAACAACGAAATGCCCCACCGGCAGCAGCTTGCGGATTTCAGCGTTCATCCGCAGCACCATCGCCGACAGGGTATGGCCGGCATCGCTCATCGCTGCGAAAATCTGCGACAGCGGCAGAGCCGGCAGTGCGGCGGCGAGGCCGTGCCCCATGTTGTCGGCCAGCAGGACATAGGTATCGCCGGTACAGGAATGCCGTACCAGTGCCATGTCGCCGGAAAACCGGGTGGCCGGCCACAGCGATGCGCGGGCCCGCGCATCGTCACTTGAGTACGCGCCCAGCATCCGCCCCATCAGACGCTCGGCCAGTTTCTGCTCCTGCTCCGACTGCTCATGGTAGGCCGCCAGCGTCCACTGCAACTGGGCGATGCGCGCCATGGCGCGCATCTTGGCGAACAGCAGGGCGAGGTCGACCGGCTTGGACAGGTAGTCGTCGCCGCCCGCCTCGAGTCCCGCCACCATTTCCTCGCTGGAGCCAAGCTTGCTGAGAAAGATGATCGGCACCCAGCGCGCGCCTGACAGCGCACGGATCCGCCGTGTCGCTTCCAGCCCGTCGATGCCGGGCATCATCACATCCATGATGATGACGTCCGGCGATTCCGCGGCGAAGCGTTCGATGGCCGCCTCGCCGCTGGCAGCGGTGATCACCGCATACCCGACCTGCTCGAGCGCAAGCCTGATGACCAGGATATTGGTTGGCGTGTCGTCGACGACCAGGATCTTGAGTGTGGGCGCTTTTTGAGGATTCATTATCAGGTAACCGTCATCGCAGCCATTCCGGCAGGGTGTCAAGCAGCGTCTGGTATTCCTGCCGCAAGGCGGCCAGGGTGATGCTGTCGGGTGAGGTTCCCGCCTTCAGTCGGTCTTCGGCTTCCTTTATGCGCCGGGCAAACCGGGGCGCCCCGATCTGCGCCGCCAGCCCTTTCAGGGTATGGAGCATCCGCTGCACATCCTTCGGCGTCTCGCCGCCGATGGCAACATCGAGCCCGGCGAAGCAGTCGAGAATGTCTTGTTCGGACGATTCTACGACCATCCTGGCCAACTCACGGTTGCCTCCGAGCTTGGCCAGCATGGTCTTTTCATCGAAGATCGGGAAGTCGGGTTTCTCTGGGGTGCCGTTCTGGGTCGGTAGGGCCGGGGGTCGGTCGGGGCGGCCGGCCAGCCAGCGCGCCAGCGTGGCATTGAGCTTTTCCACGTCGATCGGCTTGGTGAGGAAATCGTCCATGCCGGCGTCAAGACAGTTCTGGCGATCATCCTCGTAGGCGCTGGCGGTGAGCGCCACAATGGTCAGGTGCGGTCGGGCATTTTCCGTTTCCCAGCGACGAATCCGCCGGGCGGCCTGATAGCCATTCAGGACCGGCATATGGCAGTCCATCAGCACCAG
>CAISUK010000066.1 GCA_903888645.1 uncultured Pseudomonadota bacterium
AGTCATTGATGATTTCGATGACTACGGAGTCGATGCAATTTACTATTTTGCCCCGACGGAAACGCTCTATCTCGTTCAATCCAAGCTGAAGGCCGCCGAACAATTCAGCCAGGATGAGGCGCTAGCCTATTGCCAGGGGGTCCGCAAACTTATCAAGCAGGATTTCAGCGGCTTCAACAAGAATGTCCAGAACCGGCAAGCCGAAATTGAAGACGCTCTCGACAATTGCAGCCATATACAGCTGGTCATTGCCCACACTGGTTCTGGCGTCAGCAAGCACGCAAAGAAGGCCATTGAGGATCTTCTGGCTGACGATGATCATGGCGAAGTACGGCTGGGGGGGCAGGTCATCGACTACGATTCGGCAAGAGTCGTAAATGATCTGCGCGCTGCCAAGGCATATGAGCGAGTTGACACCGATCTTTGGGTCCAAAAATGTGCGAATGTCGAAGAACCCAAAGTTACCTACTTCGGCCTGGTACAGCTTCAGGACCTGGTTGCGCTTCACGAGAAGCATGGCCCTGCGCTGTATGAGAGGAACATCCGCACCTTTCTCGGCCACAAAACCGAGGTCAATACGTCAATTCAGAATACATTGGCTGAAAAGCCCAAGGAGTTTATGTATCTGAATAACGGCGTGACAGCGCTTTGCCAGGAGATTCACCCCAAAGGTGCAAAGCAGGCGCAGGGTGGCCGAAAACGTCTCAGGGTAAAGGGATTCTCGGTCATCAATGGCGCGCAAACCATTGCATCATCGGCCAAGTTTCTCTCCGACAACAAAGGCCACGACATCGACCACGCCAAGGTATCGATCACACTGATCAAGGCCGATGCCGATGGCGAATTCGGGAAATCCGTTACCCGCGCCAGAAACCACCAAAATCCGGTTCAGCTTGCCCACTTTGCTGCTCTCGACGACGAGCAAGAGCGATTGCGACGCGATCTGGCCTATCTTGGCATTCACTATGCCTACAAAGCGGAAACTACCGATGGTGTGGTCGACGAGTATCGGATACGGATTGACGAGGCAGCCCAGGCCTTGGCGATGTTGCAACCCGATCCCCGTTTCGTGGTCTGGCTCAAAAAGGAGCCGGCCCAGCTTCTGGCAACCACATCCGCGCAGTACAAGGCACTTTTCGCGCCGACGCTTACCGCATTCCAACTGGCAAACGTAGTACGCCTGAATCGCTACCTGCAGAGGCGGATAGCAACCGAGGCAAAAGGCACGTCAGGGCAGGAGCGGTTAGCTTACAAGCATGGTGGTTACGTCTTGGCTTGGGTCATGGTCAAGCGGGCTGTCGATGCGATCAAGAGCGCGAAGTTACTGGATACAGCCAAGATCGAGGCCGAACTCAGCGGACCGTTCGATCAGTTGCGGCAGACGGTATGGGATGCGCACATGCCGCCACGCTTCTATCCGCAGGTCCGCCTGTCATATATGCCATGGGGCCGCTGGCGCTGTTTCGTAATCAGACATATGTCGTGCCGCTAATGCAGGATATTCTGATTGCTCATTACGCACTCAGCACTGATCCAGTGTTGGAACACAAAAAGAAGCTATACAAGACGGGGCAACCCTATCCCGTAGACCTGTTCGAATATCTGGTCTCGAAAGCCCCGCAGATTGGAAATCTCGCATGATCAAGAAACAAAATCTCGAACTCACCTGGATCAGCAAAGAGAACCGGCCGAAGCTGGATCCGCGCATTTTGCTGGCAGTCCCGACACAGAGTTACCACCCCAAGTGCCGTGTCGCCAGCGCCGACTTTTTCGATAATCGGCTGATCTTCGGCGGCTATCTGTTGGAGTTGACGGCACTGGAGGCAGGGGTTGCAGGCAAGGAAAGGCTGATGAAATGAACAGCCACATCATTGACCTTCCCGATTACGCAGCGCTGAAGAAACTCGCGGCTGCGCTTTGGCAAGAGAACAACTCTTACTATGGCGCGGCAGTCATGGTCGGAGCAGGATTCAGTCGCGTCGCTGCCTCAACAGGCGACGTCAAGAAAAAATTGCCTCTCTGGAACGAGCTTTCCGAGATTTTGGCAAAGGACATCGGTTCCAGTAAACAGACTGATCCTTTGCGTCAGGCTGAGGAATATCGAGCCTACTTTGGACAGCAGGCACTCCTTGATTTGCTCAAGAAAGCGGTTTCCGATACATCCTGGAGTCCAGGTGCTCTGCACAATAACTTGTTAGAACTACCGTGGTCTGAGGTGCTGACTACCAACTGGGACACTTTGCTTGAACGCGCCTCGGTCGACGTTCATCAACCTGCGTACAACGTCGTCAATCGACAGGAAGACCTTGCCAGTGCTCGCGCCCCCCGCATCGTCAAGCTCCATGGAACGATCGGCGTTACCGATGAACTGATTTTCACGCAGGAAGATTTTCGAAAATACCCGCAGCGCCATGCGGCTTTTGTCAATTTCGCACGGCAAGTGTTCATTGAAAACGAACTTTGCCTGCTGGGCTTTTCAGGCGACGATCCGAACTTTCTGCAATGGGCAGGGTGGGTGCGCGATCATCTGGCAACCCATGCCCGACGTATCTATCTTGTTGGCGCGTTGAACTTGACTGCTGCGAAGCGGAAATATCTCGAATCCATCAATGTTGCCCCGATTGATTTGAGCCTGTTGGTGGCCGATTACGATGAACCGGATGCCAAACATGCTGAGGCGACGAAGATTTTCATCGAGGCTCTGCAAAAGCTCAAACCCAAGCAGGCTTGGGAATGGAGTCCAACACAGCTGCATCGCAGCACGCTAACCAGTGAAGAGAGTACAAGAACCCATCGGGATTCTGCTTATGCTGCCAAGCTACTGGAGGAGCAGATCAAGACGCTTGAATCAGATAGGGCGGCCTACCCCGGTTGGCTGACCTGCCCGCCATCGCTACTCTTCAGTTTGCAACACCAGCTTAGTGATCCGTGGCCAACACCCCAAAGCCTGTCTGCAATGACGCCAGACAGCCGCGTCAAACTGCTGTACGAAATTTCGTGGCGTTACGATGTGACTTACCAAGCCCTTCCATCTTGGCTGGCGCAAGAGCTTCTGGCGATATGTGACCCTGCCCATCCAAGCACATTGACCAAGAGGCAACAGATGGAAATCGCCCTGTTGCTATTGAAAAACACACGATGGCTAGACAAATCCGAGTCGCAATCGATTGAGCAAGCGACGACTGCCATACTGGAGCGAAATGCGAAACATTGGCCAGAAGTCATCAACGAGCTCGCATACCATCGCGCCATCGTAGCGCGAGACCAGTTCGATTACCCTGCCATTGAAATTGCCATTGAGAGGATCGTACCGAACGCCCCAATCTGGAAACTGAAAAAGGCATGTCTCATGGCTGAGCTTTGCCGGTTTGATGAAGGCAAGGGCTTGGTTGCAGAGGCGTATCGGGATTTGCTCAACCAGAATCGCAAAGACAGAAATTCGATTCATGTGCTTTCACGTTTGGCGTGGGCACATTGGCTAATGCGCGGCATTGATCTATGGGCGTCGGGGAAAGAATTCAAAGCATTTCCGTCCAGCTACCAAGACCCCAAATGCAGTCCGTGGACTCACATCGAACATATTCAAGAGCGAGTTTCCAAGGCCCTTGAGAAACATCGAGAACATCAGGGTATAGAGCCTCTCTTCGAGCCAGGGAGCTACAAGGATAATTCCAAGACGATCACATTCAACAGCGAGTTTCATCCACTACTTCTTTTGGACGGCATATCCCAAACCGTAGGCATGCCGTTGCGATGGAGTGGCATAAGTTTTCTGGTTGAGCCAGCCGCCGAGCTCTCTGAGCTGGACGATATAGATGATGTACATCGGTTTGCCCTGGCAATTCGGACTGCGAACAGCGATTCCTCGAATTTTCTGAAAAAGGTATTTTCTCGGACGCGAGTTGCATGCTTTTCGAGTGAGGATACGTATTGCCTGATGGCTCGCTGTCAGTCCGCCATTTGCTACTGGGGTACAAGATTGACCGGAGATACCTCAACTGCACGGATTCATATAGTTGAACGTCTTCGGATATTTATTGAAGTCCTTGCGCGCATATCAGTTCGCGCAACACCCGAACAGGCCAAGGAGTTCTTCCGGCTTGCGCTTGCAATTGGCATGAAGCCGGCGGCGCATAATCCTTGGTTGGCTGATTCACTCAGGCATCTGAGCGACTATGCACTTGAAAGTGTCCCAAAGGATCAACAGCATGAGTTGCTTGGGGAGGCACTGTCCTTCCCACTTCAAACTGAAATCAATCTCGGCGCACATCCGGAGTGGCTCAATCCTGTCATTCGATATCCGGGAGAGAGGAGTCCCAATGCAGCCCTTGACCGCCGCATTGATGAAATCATTGACCGTATAGCACCTTGTTCACCGCAAAGCGCGCCCGCGCTCTTGCGCTTGCTACCCCTGCTCGATGAGGGCTTTCTTACGGTTGCGGAGCGCGAAAAAATTGGAGAAAAAGTGTGGGGTTCAGCGCCTGATTATCAGTCGCTTCCACAGACTGGCCTATTTACATATGTACTCTTGAAACTTCCTGCACCTGACGATTCGGCAGCAAGAAATGCCGTCAGGCGGTATCTTTTCGAGGCTCGCGACGATCATTCATTCAGTTCGACGTTATTGAGGGACATTGGAGGTGCCGCGAGAGCAAAAGGTGTTGAGGAGCTTCCATCCGCAGAGCAGGCTGCGGCTTATTTTGAGAAGCTGGTTTCATGGAGAGATAAGAAGGTCGCCGAGGATACTTTCAGGCTTTTTGATCAAGAAGATCAAAACGGAAATTTGATTGGTCAAGTACTTGCCTACGCTATTGCTCCTGCGTTGCCTGTTGAGGCGCTGAATCAAGATAATTTCGACAAACTGCTAGCTTTCCATGCAGAGGTTGAAGCCCCCGCAACTGTCATTGCACTTTCCCGTTTCGCTGCATCCAATGAGCTTTTTTCTGGGAAAGTCGAAAAATGCATACGCCAAGGCTTGCAGGGGCACGATGCAAACAAAGTGGCATCTTCAGCATTTGCTCTGCTGAAATGGCGGGAAATAAAGACATCTCCGGCCACGGACAGACTAACCTCGCGGCTGGTCTATCTGCTGGGTTCGAATCTGGGTGGCGGCTTGCCAGCTTTGCTGTGGACTGCCGGGCAGATGTATGCCAAGGGCTATCTTTCAGAAGGCGATACGGAATCGTTGATAGACAGTGTGCCGATGGTTTTCGACAGCACTGATTACAAGAATATCTCTCCATTTAGCCGGGAGTCTGTCAGCATTTCACTGGTTCGTGCGGAGCGCGCCAGGTTGGCGCGGGCTATTCTCAACACGCGTCAAGACACGAACAACGAGCTGATCCGGGTCTTGGAAGAAGCCAAACAGGACGCGCTGCCCGAAGTCCGGTTTGCCGATAATGCGGATGATTAGAACTACATGACCAAGAAACAAAAACTCGAACTCACCTGGATCGGCAAAGAGAACCGACCCAAGCTGGAGCCGCGCATTCTGCTGGAAGACCCGGCGAAAAGTTATCACGCCAAGCGCCGTCTCACCAGCGCCGACTTTTTCGACAACCGGCTGATCTTCGGCGACAACCTGCTGGCGTTGAAGGCGCTGGAGGGGGAGTTTTCCGGCAAGGTGAAGTGCGTCTTCATCGACCCGCCCTACAATACTGGCAGCGCCTTCACTCATTACGACGACGGCGTGGAGCATTCGATCTGGCTGTCGCTGATGCGCGACCGGCTGGAGATCATCCGGCGGTTGTTGTCGGAGGATGGTTCGCTGTGGATTACCATTGACGACAACGAAGCGCACTACTTGAAGGTGTTGTGCGATGAGGTGTTTGGGCGGGAAAATTTCGTTGCGAATGTCGTTTGGCAAAAGAAATACGCGCCAGCGAACGATGCGCTTTGGCTGAGCGATAGCCACGACCATGTTCTTGTCTTTGCCAAAAGCAAAGAGAGATGGCGGCCAAATAAATTGCCCAGAACACAAGAGCAAGATGATCTTTACACGAATGCCGACAATGATTCTCGTGGGCCGTGGATGTCAGATAACTACACCTGCGCAAAAAATGCAGATGAGCGGGCAAACCTCTACTACGCAGTCCGCAATCCAAACACTGGAGAAGAAATCTGGCCAAAGCGAACGCGGGTCTGGGCTTTCGATCAGGCTGCGCATCAGAGACATGTAGCAGACGACATGATCTACTGGGGAAAGGATGGGAAAAACAGTACTCCACGACTAAAGAAATTTCTGTCCAAGCTTCGGTCAGCAGGTAGGGTTGCTGCAACAGTTTGGTTGCACGAAGAGGTGGGGCATAACCAGGATGCGAATCGCGAGCAACAAATATTGAACGCGGATGATCCGTTCAAGACTCCGAAGCCGGAAAAACTTATTCATCGTATTGTGACGCTTGCCACCAAGCCCGGCGACCTTGTCCTCGACTCCTTTGCCGGTTCTGGCACCACTGGTGCCGTGGCGCACAAAATGGGCCGACGCTGGATCATGATCGAACTGGGCGAGCACTGCCACACACACATCATTCCACGCCTGCAAAAGGTCATCGACGGTGATGACCAGGGCGGCATCAGCAAGGCGGTGGACTGGAAAGGCGGTGGCGGCTTCCGTTACTACCGTCTGGCCCCGTCGCTGCTGGAAAAGGACAAGTGGGGCAACTGGGTCATCAATCACGACTACAACGCCGCCATGCTGGCCGAGGCGTTGTGCAAGCTGGAGGGCTTCACCTACGCACCTTCGGATGCGGTGTATTGGCAGCACGGCCATTCCACCGAGCGCGATTTTGTCTATATCACCACCGCCAGCCTGACGCATGAGCAGTTGCAGCAGCTCGCCGACGAAGTGGGGACTGAACGCTCGCTGCTGGTGCTTTGCACCGCCTTCCGTGCCAAGGCCGACGCCTACCCCAATCTGACGGTGAAGAAGATTCCCAAGCAGGTGCTGTCGCGCTGCGAGTGGGGGCACGACGATTATTCCTTGCAGGTGGAGAACCTGCCCAAGGAAGCGCCCAAGCCCTTTCAACAGGGCCTGTTCGACGGGGAGGCGTGAGAGCATGGCCAAGAAAATCGCTGCCACCGCCACTCCCCCGATCTATGGCCGGGTGCGTGAGATTCTGGAGGCCGCGCGCAGCAACATTGCGCGCACGGTCAATACGACACAGGTAATCGCCAACTGGCTGATCGGTCGGGAGATCGTCGAGGAAGAGCAGAAGGGGAAGCGACGGGCGGGCTACGGTGCCAAGCTGCTGGCCGACTTATCCGAACAGCTTGGCCGCGACTATGGCCGCGGTTATTCGGTGGACAATCTGGAGGCCTTCCGGCAGTTCTATCTGGAATATCCAGGCCTGATTTCCGAGACAGCGAGTCGGAATTTGGACTTCCCGGCGATTTCCGAGACGCCGTCTCGGAAATCCGATGAGCCGGATTCTGCGAGGGCATGGCAACCGGGCATGCTGAATCCGAACTTATCCTGGAGCCATTACCGCCAACTACTCCGTGTGAGTAGGCAGCAAGCTCGTGGCTTTTACGAAATCGAGGCTGCCAATGGCGGCTGGACGGTTCGTGAGTTGTCGCGCCAGATGGGTAGTCTGCTGTTCGATCGTGTAGCCAAAAGTCGGGATAAGGCCGGGCTGCTGCGACTGGCCAGCCACGGGCAGGAACTTGTGCGGCCTATCGACGCGTTCAAGGACCCACTGGTGCTGGAATTTCTCGATCTGCCGGAATCGCCGCGACTGGTTGAATCCAGGCTGGAACAGGCACTGATCGGCAATTTGCAAACCTTCCTGATGGAGTTGGGCAAGGGCTTTGCCTTCGTCTCCCGGCAGGAGCGCATCACGCTGGATGGCGACCATTTTTATATCGATCTAGTCTTCTATCACACCGTCTTGAAGTGCTTCGTATTGATCGACCTGAAAGTCGGCAAGCTGACCCATGCCGACCTCGGCCAGATTCAGTTCTACGTTAATTACTACGACCGCGAACGACGCACCGAGGGCGACAACCCGACGATTGGCCTGATCCTCTGCCCGGACAAGAACGATGCGGTGGTGAAGTACACGCTGGGCGAACAGCAGGAACGCAATATTTTCACCAGCCGCTACCAGCTTTACTTGCCGACGGTCGAGGAGCTTGAAGATGAGCTTCGCCGTGAGCTACGCTTTTTGGCTCCAACAGAAGGCAAGGCAACTGCCCCCAGATCGAAGAAGCCGACATCGAAAAAGAAAGGAGCGGGCACATGAACCGCCACGTCAACGCTATCGCCGGCCGCCTTAGTCTGCGCCCGCCGCAACGCCGCTCGCTGGAGATTCTCGACCGCATTACCGAAATTGCCCCGCCCGGCAAAGGCGCGGATATCGCGGCCATGCTGGAGGCCATCCGCAGCGAGTTCCCCTCGGTCACGGATTTCGAGCGCGATTTTCCTTCGTTGTGTTTCGCGCTAGCCACCGGTGTGGGCAAGACGCGACTGATGGGGGCTTTCATCAGCTACCTGCACTTGGCACACGGCATCGACAACTTCTTTGTGCTGGCGCCGAACCTGACTATCTACAACAAGCTGATCGCCGACTTCAGCGACCGCAACCATCCCAAGTATGTGTTCCGGGGCATTGCCGAATTCGCCGTCGACGCGCCATCGATCATCACCGGAGACAACTACGACCAGCATGACCCGCGCAGCGGCACGCTGTTCGGCGGCGTGCGCATCAACATCTTCAACATATCCAAGATCAATTCGGAAGTACGTGGCGGCAAGTCGCCGCGCATCAAGCGGCTGTCGGAATACATCGGCGAAAGCTACTTCGACTATCTGGCCGACTTGCCGGACCTAGTAATGCTGATGGACGAATCGCATCGCTACCGTGCCAGCGCGGGCATTCGCGCCATCAACGAGTTGAAGCCGATCCTCGGGCTGGAGCTGACCGCCACGCCCTTCGTGGAGTCGGCGCGCGGCGCGGTGGCCTTCAAGAACGTGATTGTCGATTACCCGCTCGGCCAGGCGATGAAGGATGGCTTCGTCAAGGAGCCGGCCGTCGTGACGCGCAAGAACTTCAATCCGGCCGGCATGTCGGCGGAAGAGATCGAACGCCTGAAACTGGAGGACGGCGTGCGCTTGCACGAGAGCGTGAAGGTGGAACTGGAGACCTACGCCCGCGAGAGCGACAACCCCATTGTCAAACCTTTCCTGCTGGTGATCGCCCGCGATACCACCCATGCCGGTCTGCTGACCGAGTTGATCAAGTCCGACAACTTCTTCGAGGGGCGCTATCGGGACAAGGTAATCCAGGTGGATTCGAGCAAGTCCGGCGCGGAAGAAGAGGAAATGATCACGCGCCTGCTCAAGGTGGAGCACACCGACGAGCCGACGGAGATCGTGATTCACGTCAACATGCTGAAGGAAGGCTGGGACGTGACCAACCTCTATACCATCGTGCCGTTGCGGGCCGCGAATGCGCGCATTCTCATCGAGCAATCCATCGGCCGCGGCCTGCGCCTGCCTTATGGCAAGCGCACGGGTGTGTCGGCCGTGGATCGGCTGAACATCGTCGCCCACGACAAGTTTCAGGAAATCATCACCGAGGCCAACCGACCGGAGTCGGCAATCCATTTGCAGACACTGGTGCTGGATGCCGATGCGCTCGGGCAGAAAACCACCACGGTGGTGTCTCAATCGCGGCTGGCGACCAAGCTGGGTTTGACGCCTGCCCATGCGACCAGCAGCACGACCGTGGCCGGGCAGGATCAGGCGCCTGTGTTCACCAAACCAGAAGAACAGAAAGTTGCGCAGATCACCTACGAGGTCATCCGCAAGCTGGAAAACCAGCCGCAGACCTTGCCCACCATCGAGTACCTGAAGAAACCGGAAATCCAGGCTGCCATCGTCAAGGCGGTTGAGGAGCAGCATCAGCCGGCGCAGTTTGAACTCGAAGGTATCGGTGAAAAGACGGATATTGCCGCCGTGGTGGCGCAGACGGTCGAACTGGTGACCCAGCAGACCATCGATATTCCGCGCATCCTGGTCGTTCCCAAGGGTGAAGTGAAATCGGGCTTCAAGCCTTTCACGCTTGACCTGTCCGCGCTGAAGTATCCGGCAGTGTCTGACGAGCTTTGGATTCAGCACTTGCGCACCAATCATCTCGAAGTGGTTTCGCTGGGTCGTGGCGGCATCGACGAAGCGCGGCTGGAAGACTATGTCGTCAGCGGCCTGGTAGATTTCGACGATGTTTCCTACGACGAGCACGCCGACCTGCTCTATGACCTGGCTGCCCAGACCGTGCAGCACTTCAAGGGCTATCTGTCCGAGGAGGACATCCGCAAGGTGCTGCGTTGTTACCAGCGCGACATCGCGCGCTTCATCCATGCCCAGATGCAGGCGCATTACTGGGTGGATGTTGCCGGCTACGAGGTGAAGGTCAGCAAGGGCTTTACCGAGTTGAAGCAAAGCGCCTATACATACTCTGTGCAGGAACCTCCGGCCAACTATCGGGTGGAACCGACGGACAAGAGCAACATGGCGAAGTACCTGTTCGGCGGTTTCCAGAAATGCCTGTATCCGGTGCAGAAGTTCGATTCGGACTCGGAGCGCAAGCTGGCGGTCATTCTGGAACGCGATACGCTCAAGTGGTTCAAGCCGGCCAAGGGCCAGTTCCAGATTTATTACCAGCACGGTGCGGATCATCTGGAATACCAGCCGGACTTCATTGCCGAGACGACCGCCACGATCTTCATGCTGGAACCAAAGAAGCGCACCGAACTTGAAGACTCGGTTGTGGTCGCCAAGAAGGAGGCCGCCATCAAATGGTGTGCGAATGCCTCGGACCATGCAGCGAGCTACGGCGGCAAGCCGTGGCGCTATGTGCTGATTCCGCATGACGAGATTGTGGAAAACATGACCTTGGATGGGCTGGCGGCGCGATTTGGTTGCTGAGAGAAAAGTCGGCGCTGGCGGGACGGCTATCTGGGTTTCGGCGGATCCTTCATCCGCCCCAGCCACTGCCACAACACCTTGATGGCCAGCCAGTACGCATAGGCCGTGGTCGGCGCCATGTCTCGGTGGGACTTCCAGAACCCGATTACCTGCCGCTTGCCTATCTGCTCCAGGCCGGTCACGCGGAAATGCGCCTGCATCCAGTTGACCAGAATGACCAGGCGGTCAACCTGCTGGCGCCGGTTGGATTTTCCACCGTGGGCAACATAGACATGTGCCCGACGCCTGACCTGATCAGCCAAGGTAGGCATTGCTTACCTCACGCCGATTGTGGCCCAGCTCCAGGGCGATCTGATCCCGTGCCGTGTCATCGAGCTCTTTCGCCGCATCCAGTGAAATGCCCAACTGCTTTGACAGCCAGGTGTGATGCGCCCGGCCATGATCGATCCCACTGGCCACTGGGCAATCCAAACCCACCAGATCACGATAGCGCTGTTGCGCAAAGGCATGGCGCTCACGATGAAAACGAATGCCATGGCGCACCGTCTGGCGATAGCACTCCTGCCGGAAATCATCGTAAGGCATGGTGCCGAAGATCAATGACCGGTCATCGCCCTGCGCTTCGGCCGCCTGTGCCAGGACAGCCAGCTGCTCATCCCTGACGATCGGCACGCGCCGCTTGCGCCCGCCCTTCGTGCCATCAATCACGTTCAGCCAGCCAGTGTGGGCCTGTTGCCAGGCAGTCCGTGCATCGAGCTTGGCCGATTCCTCGAAGCGCAGGCCGAATGCCCGCTGCAATTCCAATAGCACGGCGATACGCGGATCGATGATGCCAAGCCATGTTCCATGTTCATCGGCGGAAACCGCCAGATTCTCGATAGTCACGCCAACGCGCTTGGGAATGCCGCAATCCCGCGTCGGCGAAACATGAAGCGATTTGTCGCCGCGGGCGATCTCCAGTACCCGGTTCACGGCACTGACGTAATTCTGTGCCGTTGATTCTGTCGGCGCCGGTGTGAAAGCGGACGGCATAAGCCGACGTAGAACTGGCGTATAGGAATCGGCGATAGTGGTGGGTGGAGGTGAAGCTGGAGGTGTAAAGGATTAAGCCGC
>CAISUK010000067.1 GCA_903888645.1 uncultured Pseudomonadota bacterium
AGCGGCAAGGTGTTTGCCGAGTCGCTGATGGTGGAGCGCGGTATCAATTGGATCACCCCCGCGGCGGTCAATAAGATCGAGCCCGGCAAGATGCATTACGAGACCCTGGACGGGACCTATCACGAACTGGACTTCGACTTCTCGATGCTGATCCCGCCCTTTGCCGGAGTGGGCCTCAAGGCCTTCGACAAGGCCGGCGCTGATATCACCAGCGAGTTATTTGCGCCCAACGGCTTCATGAAGGTGGACGCCGACTACAAACCGAAGCCCTATGGCGAATGGAGCAAGCACGACTGGCCGCGTCCAGACATGAGAGTAACAGGCAAATCATATGCTTAAAAAGTCTCCTTCCTATATTGCAATTCGCAAATATGTGATCTTTACAAGAGCTATGAAGCGCTTAACAACGGCAGTCGATGGCTTGATCAATGTGATGCTTTTCACCAAGTATTTTCAGCGCCGAAAGGCTCCCTTCTGGAGGGACGCAGGAAGCCAGTCAGCTTAATCATTCAGGTGCTTGAGTCACGTCGCGAGGAAATAGGACTGAACGGCTGCCTGCCGAGTCTTTGAAATCGCAAGAAATACCCAACTGGTCCCCGCGGTGGCATTAGGAATCTTGGACAACTGGCTGTCATGGGGGGATGTCGTGATGACTCGAAAAGCTCCTAGCAGTGGCTTTATGTATGTGTAATCAACGGGATGGAGAAATACCAGGCTGAGCCAGTGCCCGGGTCCCACTCAACCTGAACTCTGCCACCAAACGTGTCCACGGCAACCGGGCCCGCGAACGGCACTAACGCCGTCGTTTCGGTCTCCCCCGTTGGGTGACGGATCAGATCGTTCATACGCACCTCCTTGCGTTAATATTTCATCAGCTTAGCTCACCAAAGGCAAGGTCCAACTGCTCTTTTTGGGTTTATGAGATTTTCGCGCCCACCGATGGACAAATTTGGCGGACACCTTTCGGCTACACCGAGAGTGTTGCAGATGGGTCAGGTTATGATGCCGCGCGTGCGAAGCTGGGCGCGAATGATCGGATCAGTACGGTTTTTCGAGGTCGCCGCCTTCATAAAGACCACGAGCCGGTCGATGTCACGCACTATGCCCAGGAGTTCATCATTGTCTTCATTATTTCCGCTGATCGACCCGAATGCAAGATCCATCAACACTTGGTCATGGCGGGCAATGCTGATCGCGTAGGCCACATAGCACGCGAGTCCCGGGTGTCGATAGTGGACATGGGCCGCGAAACCACGCCATGCCTTGAGCCACCCATCCCACTCAGCGTCAGATATATCGCGGCGATCAGTACGCAGAAAAAGAATGGTCTTGATGAATTCGTCACGCCATTCCCACGACGACGCCTCGCCTTGCGCACGCAGCCGGTCGATGGCTTTTCCATGGTGCACTTGGCAGTGATCGCACTGATAGTAGAGGGCAAGGGCGTAGGCAATATATTCGCGCTCCAGCTCGTCCAGGATGAAGGGGTCGGACTCGTCCGGTACCCCCGTGATCGCGTGTGCATGCAGTTCGTTCAACACATCGTTGAATGGTTGGCCTTGGATCGGTTTACGTATGGTTACCATCTCTAGCTCTCTGAAGCGACTCGTGTGGATAGATCGTGCGTATGGTTGTGCTCCTGGACGATTATATCAACACACCAATGGTGTCAACGAATGCGGCCGGGCTCGTCCTTGACGAGGTAAGCCTCCTCCTCTGGGCTCAGGTCGACGTCGTCGAAGCCGGTCACCATGGGGGCTACGTGGTGCAGGAAAGACCCGATGGTCAGCATATAGACATGAGTAATAACGAAGGCCAGGATCGCATACGCGGTGGCGGTGTGGACCAGGGCCACCCGCTCCAACCAAACCGCCGCACCGGGTGTGTCACCCCAGGCAAAATAGAGTAAATAGATGATTCCGGACGCCCAGATGAGCGGGAACAGGATGATCTTCAGTGCCAGGTAGGCGATGGCCTGGAGCGGGTTGTGTTTGCGCCAATACGCCTTCCGGTAGGGGTGGCGCTCACCCTTGAAAATGCCGTAAGA
>CAISUK010000068.1 GCA_903888645.1 uncultured Pseudomonadota bacterium
CAGAGGCGATCAATTCTTCCGTTGTAGCAAACCGGCGGCGAATGAGTTGGTTAGAGGCTTGGCGGATCAGCGCCTGCATCTTCGGATGCTTCTGGCTGTCATCCGCCCCCTTGACGAAAATCAGGCGATGCTTTCCTCGTTCGGTGGCCAGCTCAAATTCGCGCTGGGTCGGTGAGGCACCGTCCGCATTCGCACCGTATTCATTGCCGAAAAGGCCAACGTAGATGTCGCAGTGTTCGACTTCTTCCAGATAGAGTTCATTCGCACGACGGTCGGCGGCGGGAACGTTCTCGAACAGAAACGGCTCGAAGAATCGACGCAGAAGCGGGTCATCACGCAGATAATCGCGCAGCGCCACCCGCTCGGCAGCGAATTCCTTCTGGACGCTGCTGATGAAGATTCGTAATGGGGTCATACCAGTCGAATCCTTCCAGTCAACAATTCCTGCAGACCTTGGCCATGTGTGTCTTTATACCGCTCGGTAAAGCGGTTATAAAGCTTAATTGTCAAGTCATCCGACACGCGGTATGCCGTGGATTGCAGACCGCGTGGGCGCTGGTACTATGGTAGTTGTCGAACTGGCGACAATTGGAGCAGTTGAATGGATCAACAAAATCCTATCATCAGGCCGTGGCTTGTCACTACTTAAAACATTCCAGCTATACTGCACATTTATTGTGAAAACGCTCTAGTTCTTTGCGGGGGGCAACGGAAAAAGGGACTATCTAGTAGCCATCGTGACGAGCAAGTTTTGCGGCAAGAACAAGGGTACGAAGCCAGCGCCAGTCTGGCTCAAATTGGTCATGCCATTCAAATTCTCAGCAAGATTGTGAACATACTTGTCGAACGGGGCTACAGGCAAGAGACCTACACCGAATTCTGGCGAGTAGGCAAACGTTTTGAAATACACGGCATGTATTGCAAGTTCGAAATTCGAGAGCGCCAGACAAAAGGGCGGAATACCGGCGTTCTTGAGCTGAGGATGGACAGCAACTGCTATCGCCATGATTGGCACGACACAAAGCGGCAGCCTTTAGAGATGCAGCTTAATGACATCGTAGACAGCCTAGAGGAAAATGCGATCCGATTTGAATCCGTACAGAAAAAAATTGATGAGGCGCAACACGCTCGAATGCATAAAGCTGCGGCCACACATACACGGGAGACAAGTCTTGATCACGCTGCGGAGCTTTTACCTTCTGAGCCCCAATCGCAAATCTGGAATACTGAAAACAGTGCGCCCGTTTCCGCCACAATGAGTAATGAGAAAAACACAGCGCCTCGGCCTTCCTCGGCGCAAAGAGATCGTATTTATTCGCATAAGGAGCAAGGCATGGATTTTCAAAATATCGTCTCTCGTCTGGAAAAACTGGAGCAGCCGTATACTGCGATAAGTCAGGCCGTCACTGTTGGTGTCCTTGATGCCCTAAGACAGGCCAACCTGACAGTCTTGACTGAACCGCGACAGAATCCAGACGCTGTCGCTGCTTCATCAGAAACCGCCATAAACGTAATTGCGGAGAAACTCAAGGAAGACCTGCCCAACATACCAGGCCTCTGTGTCTTGATAGGTGCGTTACCGTCGGGAACATTGGTTAGTGAAGAGGCACTTGTCAAGATGCTTGGCAAGTGTCGAGC
>CAISUK010000069.1 GCA_903888645.1 uncultured Pseudomonadota bacterium
GGCCGCACCCGCCACCTGGCTGACTTCCGCGGCCGGCTGGTGCTGCTGAGTTTCGGCTACACCAGTTGCCCCGATGTGTGCCCGACGACACTCGCCGAACTGGCGCAGCTGCGCCGCCACCTCGGCCGCCGCGCCGACGAAGTCCAGGTACTGTTCATCACGCTGGATCCGGAGCGCGACACGCAAAGCGTCCTGGCCGACTACATGGCCGCCTTCGACAGCGCCTTCATTGCGTTGCGCGGCGACCGCCAGCGTACCGATCAACTGATAGCGGCATTGGCCCTGGTCGCCGAAAAGCGCGGTGACGGCTCTGCCTACTCAATCGACCACACCGCCGGCATCTACGTCATCGATCGTGCTGGCCATTTGCGTGGCCGGCATGACTACGGCGAGCCGCTGGCAGCGCTGCAGCAGGATGTCGGCAAATTACTGAAACTTTGATTCCTCCCCATTGAATCACCCGCTTTCGAAGCCATGACCACACACACCCGCAACAAGTTGATCCCGCTTGCCGACGCCGTTCGCCGCTTCGCCTTTAGCGGCATGCAATATGCCAGCGGCGCAGCCCTGCCGGTCGGCTCCGATGCCATTGCCTTCGGCCGCGAACTGGTGCGCCAGAGCGTAGGCGATCTGCATGCGATATTCCACGCCAATACCCAGCAGTTGAACCTGCTCTGCGCCGTGGGTGCCGTCGCCAAGGCGGAATGCGGCTTCACCGGACTCGAAGGATTCGGCTTTGCCAACGGCTTGCGCCGCAGCGTCGAGTCCGGGCAAGTCGTGCTCGAGGATTATTCGAACCTCGCCATGGCGGTTCGCCTGCTGGCCGGGGCGATGAACTGGCCGTTCGCGCCGGCCACCGTCAATATCGGTTCCGACGTTGAACGGCGCAGCGCCTTCGCGCCCAACGAGTACCCAGCGCAAAGCAAGATCCCGATTATCCAGGATCCGTTTACCGGCCGCCCGCTGGGCGCCTTTTCGCCGCTGAAACCGGATCTGGCGGCGATCCATGTGCCGCTGGCCGACCCGGCCGGAAATGCCATCATGCTCGGCACCGAATGGAGCCGCTTCGAACTTTCGCGGGCCGCCAAACGCGTGATCCTGATCGCCGACTGTATTGTCGATACCGCCTGCATGCGGCAGTTTCCCAATCTGGTCAGGATTCCCGATCTGCTCGTCGAAGCTGTCGTCTGGTGGCCATTCACGGCCTGGCCGCAGGCGTCGCCGGGCGTCTATGACGGCGACGAAGCGCACATGAAATTGATGAACCAGATGCTCGGCTCCGAGGACGGCACGCGTGAATATGTGGAGCGCTTTGTCACGCCGGCAGGGCAGCGCGAAAGCTACCTCGAATTGATCGGCGCCGAGACCATCGCCCGGCTGAGCGCAGGACCCACCGCCTTTCTGCTTGATCCCTACCGGCGCTGGCTGTTGCCCGATGCTACCGTGCGCGAATTGGAAGCCGCCAACACGGACAAGAGCGAGAGGTTGGCGGCATGAACTACACGCGCCAGGAAATGATGGCGATTGCCACCGGCCGTGAAATCCGCGACGGCGAACTGGCGATCTTCGGCGTTGGTCTGTCGATGCTGGCAGGCTTTTTCGCTATCGCCCACCACGCGCCAAATGTTCGCGCCATGACCGAGGGCGGCATCTATGGTGCGACGCCAATTGGCGGCCTGCCGTGGGGTATCGAGTGCAACCGCATTTCGGCCAACGCCACCAGCTTCACCAGCGGTCTCGATGCGCTCGGCTGTCTGGTCGCCTCCGGTCGCTGTGACATTGGCATCATCGGCGCCGCGCAGGTGGATCGCTTCGGCAATGTCAATACCACCGGCATCTGGGGCGGCGAGATTGGCGCGCACTACGGGCCTCCAAAAACCCGCTTGACCGGTAGCGGCGGCGCCAACGACATCGCCGTCGGCTGCAAGCGTTACCTGATCATGGCCAGCCACGAGAAGAAGCGCTTTGTCGAGCGCGTCGATTACATTTCCTCGCCGGGTTATCTCGACGGTGGCAATGCCCGGGCCGCCTATGGCTTCGTCGGCGGCGGACCAAGTGCCATCATCACCACGCTGGGCATTCTGCGGCCCGATCTGCTGAGCAAGGAGTTTTTCCTCGAGGCCTATTTTGCATTTTCGAGTGTCGATGAGATCCTCGCCGACACCGGTTGGAATTTGCGCGTCTCGCCGACGGTGTCGATCGTCGCCGAACCGAGCGACGCAGAATTGCTGGCGCTGCGTTCGGTGGATGTGACGGGCATGCTGCGGCGCGCAGCCTAATGCTGAAAGGATGTCAAAACCAGATGCCAATAGTTTGTTGGCACAGCCTTCCCGGTCCATCGTCCCGGCGCAAACCGGAATCCAGGACGTGGCTATATCAAAAAGATCGGGCACTCAGGATTTCGTGATTGACAGTCGATAACGCAGCGCACAATGCTATTGGCGTTTTTTTGCGGTAATGCTGAGCGTCTCCGGCCAATTCCGGACGGTCAGGGTAGTCACCCAATTTGAATAGTTAAGGCACCCTCTGGGCCCATTGAATGACCGGTTTTCGGCGAGCAAATTGACACCTAATTCTCCTTGACTCGGCCCTCAATGAATTGCCTGCGTCGCGGCCGATGGCAACCGCGGCTTCTCGATAAAGCAGTTGTTCACCACGCTAACGCCGCCAAGAGATGGTGCCGATTAAGCGGTGCCAGATTTGGCATTTAGGTATCTAAAATTAATGCCAGAAATAGCATCTATCCCTGCTACATTAATCTAACCATAAGCGCAACCTACTGATTCAACATGATTAGTCTGGTGGCATCGAATATGCGTAAGTCGTTGACGACGCTGGTGCCACAACAGCGGATAAAGATTCGACGGCGTACCCAAATGAGGTTCTGCCATCGCATCGCCCACTCAGGAGAGCAATGCATGTTCCAGAAAACTTCCCTATCGGCCGTCGCCGTCCTCTGCGGAGCCATCTTTTCGCAAGTCCAGGCTGCCGACAACATGACCCAATATCAGGACGAAGCGCGCAGCGTTGTCAAAACCTTTGGCCAAACACTCGGCGGTGAGCTAAAAAAAGCCCTGCAGGAGCAAGGACCGGCAGCTGCAATTAGCGTTTGCAAGGACACCGCACCGGCGATCGGCTCGCAATTGTCGCGAAACAATGGTTGGAAGGTGACCCGGGTTTCGTTGCGGGCGCGCAATCCGATGCTGGGCTTTCCGGATGCTTGGGAACAGAAGGTGCTCGGAGATTTCGACGCCCGCCAGGCACGCGGCGAAGCGGCAGATACGATGGAGCAGGCCGAGATCGTCACTGAACCACAGGGCAAGTTCTTCCGCTACTTGAAGCCGGTTGTCACTCAGGAGCTTTGCCTGACCTGCCACGGGGCGCGGGAAAAAATTGCTGAACCCGTTCGAGACGCACTAGCCAAAGCCTATCCGCATGATGCCGCCGTTGGCTACACGGTTGGCCAGATACGTGGAGCAGTTTCTATCAAGCGGCCACTCTGAACAACGCGCCCGGCATGGAACTATCTATTTGGAGTATCCCATGAAACCCTTTGGCATCACCGTCAATTCAATTCGGATACCCATTTCGATACGATCGCCGACCAACCGGGCGCACTTCAGTCGCCGCTTTCGCCATGCGCTCTTGGCCGTTTTTCTGACGACGGGGACCGCGTTTGCGGAAGATCAGCGCCAGTTGGCGACCCTGCCGGCACCCGCGCAGGAAACACTCCGCCAAGAAATGCTCGATAACTTGATCGTCATCAGCGAGATTCTCTCCCTCGTCGCAGCCGACAAGATCAAGGAGGCTGGTGCAGTTGCCGAACAGAAACTGGGATTTTCGGCGCAAGGAAAGCACCGCGACAAGCCTTTCGAGGCTCGGCCTGGACCGCATATGCCGCCCGCCATGCACGCACTGGGCATGGACGGCCACCGTGCCGCCAGCGAATTTGCTGCGGTGGCGCAGACGGGAGACCGCGAGCGTGCCTTGGCCTTGCTGCCGAATATCACCACCGCTTGCGTGGCTTGCCATTTGTCCTATCGCGACCGATGAGCGAATGGCGGCGCTGCTACGCGCCGCATTTTCAGAATTCGATTCGCTAGAGCGACTGCCCGGGAGCGGAGCACGCGCGTGAATGTCCTCAGTGTTGCCGTCACGACGCTCGCCTTGGTGTTCTTTGCGCTGTTGGGCGTAACGATCCTGAATCGAAGCATTCGCACAAGCCTTGCGGCACCGCGTATCCCTGAGCTTGGCTCACCCGAAGGGCTGCCGTGGCGCGAGGTACAAATTTCCGCAGTACGAAACAAGACCCTTTTCGGTTGGTTCATTGCCGCTGACGAAAATGCTCCAGCCCTTGCCATCCTCCATGGCTGGGGTGGCAATGCAGAGATGATGCTGCCCCTGGCCAAACCGCTGCACGCTGCCGGCTACGCCTTGTTGTTGTTCGATGCACGTAGCCATGGCCGGAGCGATGGCGACAATTTTGCCTCGCTGCCGCGGTTTGCCGAGGACCTGGAAAGCGCAGTCGAATGGCTGCGTAGCCAGGACGAGGTTGATCGCGGTCGGGTCGGTGTCATTGGTCATTCCGTGGGAGCCGGGGCCGCGTTGCTGCTGGCTGCGAGGCGACGAGATCTGTTCGCCGTGGTGAGCCTGGCTGCCTTTGCCCATCCAGCCGGCATGATGCGGCGGTGGCTGCAGACGAAGCGGATTCCCTACTGGCCGATAGGCGCTTACATTCTCCATTACGTCCAGCGCGTGATCGGTTACCGATTCGACGATATTGCGCCCTCCCGGACCATCGGCGCAGTGACCTGTCCTGTGCTGCTGGCGCATGGTACCGAAGATGAAATGGTGCCAGTCGGCGAAGCGAAGGAGATTTATGCGAACCGCCGGGATGACCGAGTTCGATTGCTTCTGCTCCCCGGCAGCCACGATGAATACGGCGAACTGGAGAGGCACATCGATACGGTCATCACGTTTCTGGACGAGGCCGTTTGCATAGCAAATCGATCTCTCCAAGGTAACGAATTTCCCGAAAGTGGAGCAACGAAATGAAGAAGAGGCACTGGTTAATACTCTTGGGGCTTGCGCTGATCGTTGGCCTGGACTGGTTCATCCAGGCACCGGATTCACGATCACGGCAATTGAACGACGTCCTTGAGATGCAGGCCAGTGCGAAACTCAAGAGCTACCCCTACAAATTCCATGTCATGAAAGTGAGCGGAGAAACGGCTGTCATGAGCACCCCGCGCAATGTTCAGGTTCCGGCGTTCAAGGCGCTCGCTGTGCTCTATCCCCACGTCAACACCAAGGATCCGAACGATCCGGCCTTCATTGCCGCCGAACAGTTGCTCGGCGATGTACAGTCGGAGGCAAGATCGATCGTGCTGACCCAGCCCGGCATCAAGGACGTGCGCTGGGAACTGGATCGCGACTGGCTGACCGCGCACTATATCGAGATTCCGCCGAAGTAGCGGCTCCTGCCGCGCACAGCACAGACCAACTTGACCGTGAAGGCAGAACCGCAATGAACCAGGAAACGACATGGAGCAATCGCTATCGCGATGCCGGTGAACAATATCTGTTCGGCACCGAGCCGAACCGCTTTCTCGCCCATCGCTTCGCCCTGCTGCAGGATGGTCGAACGGCGGTGTCGGTCGCCGACGGCGAGGGCAGAAACTCGGTCTGGCTGGCCGAACAGGGACTGGACGTCACTGCCGTAGAAATCTCTCCCGTCGCTGTCGAGAAGGCTCGCCGGCTGGCGGCAGGACGCAATGTCGAGCTGCGCTTCATCCTGGCCGATATGCTGGCGCCGGGCTGGCCACCTGTCGAGTTGCATGACGGTTTTGATTGGGTAGTCGCCATCTTCATCCAGTTCGTCGGTCCCGAGGCGCGACAGCGGCAGTTTGCCGCCATCAAGCAGCTTGCCCGACCAGGTGGACGAGTCCTGCTCCACGGCTACACACCAAAGCAACTCGACTACCGGACCGGCGGCCCGTCGACCGTCGAAAATTTATACACCGAAACTACGCTACGCGACGCATTTGCCGATTGGGAAATCGAGGAATTGGTGGAATACGAGGATGAGATTTCGGAAGGACTTGGACACAAAGGGCGCTCGGCATTGATCGGACTTGTTGCCAGGAAACCCTGACCTGCGCTACTCGTTTATCGTTGCCACTGGAGGGAACCAAGCAAAACGATGGAAGCGATTCTGCCCGCATGCCTTGGGTTGGTCACCGGAGTGCTCCTCGGTTTGACGGGCGCGGGCGGCGGCATACTCGCGGCACCCATGCTTATTGTTTTCTTGCAATTGCCGCTGGCCAAGGCCGCACCGATCTCCCTGATTGCCGTGGCTTTGAGCGCTGGTATCGGTGCGGCCATTGGCCTGCGACAAGGTGCGGTACGGTATAGGGCGGCGCTACTCATGGCCGGCGTCGGTTTGCTGGCCGCACCCGTCGGTATTCATCTTTCGAAAATGCTGCCCAATACACCTCTCGTTCTCGCCTTTTCCGCGCTATTGGCTTTTCAGGCATGGAATTATTGGCGGGTTCGCCATTCGGCCAAAGACGAAAACTTTACCTGCCGAATCAACGGAACAACTGGCCAATTTCTCTGGAATCGTCAGTGTGCATTGATGATGGCTCGTTCCGGACTCGCCGCAGGTTTCTTGTCCGGATTGCTCGGTGTCGGCGGAGGATTCATCCTTGTTCCGGCGCTTCGCAAACATACGCCACTATCCATGCACTCGGCCACATCGACGTCGCTGATGGTGCTCGCGGTGGTCTCCACGGGTGGCTTGTTGCAATGGTTGGCGAGCACCGGAGTCGACTGGGATATCGGATGGCCATTCGTGGTCGGTGCCGTCGCTGGCATGGCAATCGCGCGGGCGATATCCTCCACAATATCCGACACCCATGTGCGCAGAATCTTTGCCGCTTTCTGCTTGCTTGGTAGCCTTATGCTGGCCTTCAATGCCATTCAAGGGTCGTGAAGGGGCTAACAGTCAGCAGAAACGTAAGGTTCGACCAAGTAAAACGCGCGATTTGCACAGCTGGCGATAATTTCGTCCTCCGAATCAGTAATCAAAGTACGATAATGTCATCAATGCCCTTCGCAAGTTGATGGATTCGATCA
>CAISUK010000070.1 GCA_903888645.1 uncultured Pseudomonadota bacterium
CGGCAAAAGGGTAGGGGACCAGAATGGAAGGCAACGCAAATGCTGCGATTTCGGCCAGACTGGTCGCGCCGGAGCGGGCCAGGACCACATCGGCTTGCGTGTAAAGATCGTCCATGGCTTCGACAAAGCCCACCACTTGGCCGCGAACGCCAGCCGAAGCAAAGGCCTGAACCATGCGCGCTTCATCATCGCGCCCCGAGACCAGAATCATTTTCGCGCCAGGAATGCAATGTTTCAGCTTAGGCCATAACTTGACCGCAATATCGTTTAACGGCCTCGCGCCTTGTGAGCCACCCAACACCAGCACCACCGGATCGTGGTCGAGTTCTGTCTGCGCCATATTCCGTTCTGCCGCAGCCGTGGCCACTTCGATTACTTTGCGCCGCAATGGATTTCCGACATGCTTGACGCGGCACGGATCAGGAAAATAGTTGGCCGATTCGATGAACTGGACGCCGATCTCATTGGCAAAACGGGCCAGAGCGCGGTTTGCGCGGCCTGCCACGACATTCTGCTCCATCAACATGCAGGGGACTTCAACGCCCCAGGCCGCCAAGACCGGCAGCGCGGAGGCGTACCCGCCCAATCCCACCACTGCATCGGCTCCGAAATTTAAAATGGCGCGACGCGCTTGGAGATACCCTTTTGCGCCTTGCCAGGCCCGCCGTGGCGCGGACGAGCTGATAAAGCCGCCTTTGATTGAGGGGAGCAATTCCAGCCGGTAGCCGTGCAACGGGACGATCCGCTCTTCCAGTCCGCCTCGCGCGCCTATGAAAAGCACCGAGTTGTCACCGGGGCGGGAGAGTAATTCCTCCGCCAGCGCCAACGCTGGAAATAAATGACCGCCTGTTCCGCCTCCGGCGATAACCAAACGCATCGAAGAAAACCTCCCTACGTGATTGCGCTGAAAGACCTTAATTTGTATGTATCGGCCCGGCATATGCACCACTTCAGCGGGGATGTGAATTATAGAAAATATTTTTTCTTGAATTTCCTCCTTTAGATAACGGGCCTGATTTGCCGATTAAGTATGGTATCCGGGTGGTTGGTTATGGGCCAGCCATTGCCGGAGCCGAAAGGGATTGGGAGTGGACCGCAATTTTGCGGCGCTCTGGGTGAATGAATTAGGAGGCAGTCATGCGTTGGTACAAATCAGTGGGTTTAGTGCTTATGGTCGGCATCCTTGCGATGCTGGCGGGTTGCGGTGGCCGTGAGCAAGTGGCCATGGCCAATAAGGATGATGTGATTCGCAAGCAGGAAGTCGTCATCGCTCAGGACACCGAGGACAAGAGTCAGCTTTCCAAGATGAATGAGGAGTTGGCCAAGCAAGACTCGGCACTCATTGATAACAATGCCAAGGCCACAGTGGCATTGCAAACTCAGATGGGTGAGCTGGAAGATTTAGTCAAAGCGTTGGGGATTAAGCAGACTACTCAGGGTGTTGCGGAAGGTGAAAACCATGGATTGTCCAGTCAGAAGGATGGGATTCACATCACCGTCGCCAGCACAGAATTCTTTGAACCCGGCAAGGCCGATCTGAAGAAAAATTCTCACGCGTTGTTGATGAAGGTTGCCAACACGCTGAAGACCAAGTACTCGAAGAACTTCGTCCGCATCGAAGGTCATACCGACAGCACGCCAGTCTCGGTCAGCAAGAACAAGTTCCCGGACAAGACCGAAGCCACCGTGCTCGCCGAATCCAACACGCCCTACGACGTGCTGGTGCAGGTAATGGACACGATGCGCACGACCAAGGTGCCGCAAGGCAACCAGGCCGTGTCGATGGAGCTGTTCCCGGGCATCTCGATCGGCGACGCGCCGGTGACCACC
>CAISUK010000071.1 GCA_903888645.1 uncultured Pseudomonadota bacterium
CGCGGAGAGAGGCCTTGAACCCAAATGAGATTTCGGCGCAGATTGTCGAGGCGGCGATATGCGTTCATACCGAGTTGGGTCCGGGGCTGCTGGAATCAGTCTATGAGGCGTGTCTAGCCTACGAATTGACAAAGCGCGGGCTGCATGTCGAACGACAACTGACTCTCCCGATCCATTATGGATACATAACCATTGATGACGGTCTCCGACTCGACTTGCTGGTCGAAAGTACCGTCGTGGTCGAACTCAAGTCGGTCGAAGTTCTCCAGCCTGTTCATACGGCACAAGTACTGACCTATCTGAAGCTCGGCCACTTCGAACTCGGACTTCTCATCAACTTCAATGTGGCTCGGCTAAAAGATGGCATCAAACGCTATGTTAATGGCCTAAGCGATTGATACCGATTTTCCTCTGCGCTCTCTGCGTCCTCTGCGGTGAAAAGCATGTCCGACATACTAAAAAGAATCCTGGCGACGAAGCGCGAAGAAGTTGCCGCAGCGCTCGCACTAAAGTCACTGGAAGCGATCCGCAAGGAAGCGGAAGCACAGTCACCACCACGCGCTTTCACAGCCGCCATCCGCGGCAAGATCGCCGCCGGCAAGGCTGCTGTCATCGCCGAGATCAAGCGCGCCAGCCCGTCCAAAGGCGTCTTGCGGGCGGACTTTCATCCCGCCGAAATTGCTGCGGACTACGAACGCCATGGCGCCGCCTGCCTTTCTGTGCTGACCGATAGTCAATACTTTCAGGGGTGCGCCGAGTATCTGCAGCAGGCGCGTAACGCCTGCTCGCTACCGGTGCTGCGCAAGGATTTCCTGGTTGATTCCTACCAGGTGTGGGAGGCGCGAGCGATGGGTGCCGATGCGATCCTGTTGATTGTCGCGGCCCTGTCGCTGGACGCCATGCACGAAATGGAAAGCATCGCCCGGTCACTCGGCATGGCCATTCTGGTCGAATGCCACGACGCCACCGAACTGGACATCGCCCTGCACCTGCAGACGCCTTTGATCGGCATCAACAACCGCAACCTGCGCACGTTCGAAGTGAGTTTGGAGACTACGCTGGCGCAACTCGGACGCATCCCGGCCGAGCGAATCGTCATCACCGAATCCGGCATCCTGGCACCGAGCGACGTGGCCTTGATGCAGCAGCATAAGGTCAACGCCTTTCTCGTCGGAGAAGCCTTCATGCGTGCCGCCTCGCCGGGTGCCGAACTGGCGCGGCTGTTCGGCTAGAATCGGACTTACACCACACGCTCGGGAGCTTGCCATGGGTCTGCCAAAACGGAAGAGCGACTTCCCCACGACGGAAGCTTTTCTCGCCTGGGAAGAAACCCGGCCCGACAAGCACGAATACATTGCCGGCGAAGTGTTTGCCATGGTCGGCGCAAGGCGTATTCACGTTTCTGTTACCGGCAATTGTCACGCCCTGCTTAAGGCACATCTGCGCGGCACCCCTTGCCGTGCCTTCATTTCCGACATGAAACTCGACATCGGCAGCGATATTTTCTATCCCGATGTTCTGGTTACTTGCCACCCTGCCGATCTCAGTGCCGACCTTGTCATGCGCCATCCCAAGGTACTCATCGAAGTGCTTTCGCCATCCACTGCAGCCTATGATCGCGGCGTAAAGTTCTCGGCATACCGGCATATCGCGGAGCTCGAGGAATACGCGCTGATCGACCCGGAACGACTCAGCATTGAGGTTTTCCGCCGCACCGACAGCGGCGACTGGCTGCTCATGGCCAGCGAAGCGGACCGCGGGCTGGTATTGCGCAGCATCGACTTTGCCGCGCCAGCGCTAGACGTATTCGAAGACGTGGACGGCGACCCCGTTATTGCGGACAGACCAGTTTGAGCTTGGAAAAATAGCTGCGATAGCTGCGGAAAGGTTCTCCTCCGCCACAAAAAGCCATGCTTCCAGCAAATCACCTTCCGCGCTTCGGGTAAAGCGCAATGAAGCGGTCAACTCCTCGCCCTTGATGCAAGCATGGCCCTGCCACGCATTTTCAGGTCGTCGACGTTGACTTCGCCGAATTGACCGGACGCGATATCGGCCTGCAGTGCCGCCAGATTGGCAGCGCGCACATCCTCATAGGCTTCAAACATTCGCAGCGCTTCCCGGATCACTTCGCTGGCCGAACTGTACAACCCGGACTCGACGCGTAGCCGAACACGCTTTTCCAATTCTGGCGGCAAAGATACGTTCAGGGACATGAAAAACCTCCAGTGCAATGTCAGGCTTTGCCATTGTAGCTAGATTCGCCACTGGTTTGAGCGTGAGCAAAAAACCAGAGCCGGGGCAGCCGGTGGCCCCGTCTGTTGCAGAAAAACAACATGTCGCAGCGAATCAGTCGAGAAAATCGTGCTTTTGCTTGTCGGGCCCGCCCAACGTCGGCACAATCCGGCCAGCTTTCCCCAAGGGAGGCGGCGGGCACAGTGGCCAACCACGTGGAGTCATTGAACCCCGCTCCAATTTAAAATTCTTCAACTCAGGAGATTCACTCATGCAAAAGAAACTCATCGCTCTGGCGATCGCCGGCCTGGCTTCCACAGCCGCGTTTGCGCAGTCGAATGTTACGGTTTATGGCAAGGTCGACTACGGCTACGTCAACAGTGGCAGCGCGAACGGTGCCGTGGTTGAAAATGGCCACCGTTCCGAATTCGCTTCCGGCATTTCCGGCGGCAGCCGCCTTGGCTTCAAGGGCGCGGAAGATATCGGCAACGGTCTGAAAGCAATTTTCGAAGTTGAATACGGCCTGTCCATCGACAATGCTGGTACTACGAGCGTAGCGACGGCAACCGCCAAGAACCCGTTCTGGAATCGTCACTCGTACGTTGGCCTGACCGGCGGCTTCGGTACTGTCGTTGGTGGTCGCGTTGATGGTGACCGCTACAGCGTTTGGGGTAGTTATGATCCGTTCGGCAACGGTACCGTTGCCAATGCAGCCTCGCTGTCGATGGACCAGGTATCGCGTGGCGACAACGCCATTGCCTACATCTCCCCCGATTTCAGCGGCTTCCGCGTCCTGACCTTCTACACGAATCAACTGGTCGGCAATGAAAACGGCGGTCTCTTTAACCCCTCCTGCAAAACGGGTTCCCTCCAGCAAAACAGCTGCGACCTGCGTGGCGCTGGTCTGAACCTGGAATACACGAACGGACCGATCCGCGCTACTGGCAATTACGAAGAGTTCAAGGCGAAAGACTCCAGTCCAGAAATCAAGATCAAGGTCTGGGAAATCGGCGGCTCCTACGATTTTGGCGTCGCCAAGGTCTCCGCCATGTATGACTCTTACAAGGTTGACAACACCACCGTTGACAAGCGCAACTGGTTGGTCGGTGTCAGCGCACCGGTTGGTGGCGCTGGTCTGGTTCGTGCCAGCTACGTTCGTCACGAGCTAAAGACCGACAGCGACTACGATTGCAACAAGTACGGCATCGGCTACTTGTATAACCTGTCCAAGCGCACCAGCGTCTTCACTGACTACGCACATATCAGCAACAGTTCCAAGGGCGTCTGCACGATCACCTACAGTGCGGCCGTTGGATCTGCTGATTACGGTAGTTCCGGTTACGGCACCCGCGGTTTCGACCTGGGTATCAGCCACAACTTCTAATCGACTCACCTCGATTAGCTAGTTGCTTAAGACGGTCACCTTCGGGTGGCCGTTTTTTATTGGCGTTTCAGAAATGATCGACACTGCACCGCGCAGTCCGTCCAGCACTACCGCAGTGGATCGAGTTTGAGAAACTCGCCAGTCAATCGCCCAGCGTTCCAGCTTGCGACAAGTTCTTCCCTGTGTATCTCAATCCACGCATTCACCAGCAGTCGCTTGTTTGCTGGCAACTGACCAAACAACAACTTGCCTGTCACAACATCGAGCGCCGCATCAGCACCATCGCACAGCGCAAAGATGAACGGTGCGACATCGCGTTGCGTCCGCGCTGCACTGAAACCGATCATCACGCCGTAGAACGCGGCAACCAACTTCAAGTTGTTCTTGACTGACCGCGGCATTGCGCCCACGCAACGGGCAGCGTTGCGGGTTCCGTGCCGTCGGCCGTGACGGACTGCCGCTTCACATACAGCGGTATGGACAGGTTGGCACCATTGGCGACGATCTGCTTCGCCGCCGCGATCTCCGAAAAGCCTGCCTCAGCGCTGAAGGCGCGGAACGTCTTCAGGATGCGTTCCTGCCACCAGAAACACCAAAGCCCTACTCGTCTTTCGAGTTGCGGGGCTTTGCCTTTGTGACTTTCGGTGCAGGCTCTTCGGGTTCGTGATGACCTGTTAGCGATACATACGCTAACATAGGTATCTGCTGAAACAACCGCTCACGCAACTACGCTGGCAAGAGGGTAGATATGCCCTTCATGGTCGTCGAGCGCTTCCGAGACAACGACATGGTGCCAATCCATGAGCGAATTCGCGACAGTGGCCGCATCCTTCCTGATGGTCTAAACAACCCCAATCTACTTCCCAATTCTCACCTTATGAAACCTCACCCGACGCTTCACCGTATCAAGTTCAGAGATGTTTCCGTGGGGCAGCGTTTCTATGACCCGATTAGTGCGGAATATTTCGTCAAGCAGACCGCTACGATGGCCGCCATGGTCACCGGGGCTGGCGACGGTACTGTGGCGGACGAATTTGAAATTGATGACGTGGTAGGCGTTGAGCAGCCTTAAGAGTCGGAGTCTGCTGATCGGTATTGGCAATAGGCCGGCCGATTTAGTTGGATGCTTCGATTCCGCACCTGGCCACCAGCAACACCAAAGCCCTGCTTGTGCTATGACTTGCGGGGCTTTTCATTGGTTCGGATCTGCAGGCTGCTTCGGGACGCCCGAGCGAACGCCCCCAGCGCCTATGGTCTTGCTTGCTAGTAAAGAACCTCAAACCAACGATTGGCAGCCACCAGTTCCTTCCGCTTGGCAATCCAGCCTTGGGCTGAACCAGCGATATTCGCCATTGCCTTGTCGATCGTTTCTATCATCTGGGCCATGCCCGCGACGAAAACGCGGCTGTCGGGGCTGCTCACGATTTCCCATACCTCGGCGGCGTTCTGCTCGAGGGCCTTATCCAATGCAATGGGCATGTTCAGTGCGGGGCGCGGGCTGACGGCCTGAAAGGCCTTGAACGTCGGCTCGTCAAAATAGCTCGCCAGATCGTCATTGGCATCATTCAGGTAGAGCAATTCCAGACCGGTGCGGGCGCCATGGAAAAGTCTTACACGGCCTTTCCATCCGCCAAGCTTCTCGTAGATTTCGCGAACAAGTCCCCGGAACGGAGCGACACCCGTTCCCATGCCGATCATTAACAGATCCGCATTCGGATTGTCTGGAACAACGAAGGGGTAGCCCACCGGGCCCGAGAACGCGATGCTGCTTCCCGGCTTGAGGTTGCAGAGATAATTCGACGCCACGCCCTCATATTCCTCGCCATTGAAGTCGTCAATGTAGGAACAGCGGCGGACACAGAGCGCGAACTTTGCACCGCTAGCAACCTCGTCGTGCTCAGCCAGGGAATATAGCCGCGTGTGATAGCGGTTGCCATATTGGCCGGGCGCATGGACGCGAATGCAACTGCCGACCATGCCGGCAAAATCAAGATCGTCCGTACTGAAGAGCAACTGTCTGACCTCTTCGCGAGAAGACTCTGGCGTGATGCGATCCGAACCCAGCAGCGTTGCCGAAAAAATCTTCGAGTTAGTCTCCCCGGTCTTTCCAAGTTCCAACATTCATCTCTCCCTATCATGTGACGATGCCATTGGCCGCATTCGGCCGCATTCGGTTGCTAACCCGCGGGCCCGGCATGCCCTTGCCTCATCCCGAGCCATCGCTCCTGGCCAATTGGTGCATTGTGCCAGCGCTGAATTCTATCGCTCGAGCTCACTTTGCCGTCTGTAGCTTCATCGGGATTCTATAGAACCTATCAGGATTGGCCCAATACGCCTCCTCCGGCGCAATCCGGCTTCGCCTCGGATAAACTTGGCGCGACCAACAATTAGCGAATGAGGCACCGGTGATCCTTTATCTGCATGGCTTTCGCTCGGCGCCGGCATCGCACAAGGCACGGGATGCGGCGACGAGCTACTCGATTACCGCCTGGCCATCGCCAAATACCCGGACGCAGCGCAAACGGTGCTGCCCGGCGGCGATCACAGCTTTACCCGCTGGACCGACTATCTCGACCGGATCATCGCCTTCGCCGGGCTATAATCCGCGCCTTCCTGCTCACGCCCTCCGCTTCACGATGAATGTCCTTTTTGAAGAGGACGGCGCCTTCAAAGCCGGCGTCGTGCTCGCCGACAACAATACTTCGCTGCAAGTCGAACTGCCTTCGGGCAAGCGCAGCAAGGTCAAAAGCGCCAACGTGCTGTTGCACTTTGTCGAACCGGCGGCGGGCGAATTGCTGCAGCGCGCCGAGGCCGCGGCGGAGCAAATCGACATTGATTTTCTTTGGGAAGTGAGTCCCGACGGGGAGTTCGGTTTCGAGGAACTGGCGCGCGATTATGCCGGCCACGCGCCCTCGTCGCTGGAGGCGGCAACGACGCTGCTGCGCCTGCATTCGGCGCCGATCTGGTTTCACCGCAAGGGCAAAGGCCGCTTTCGCAAGGCGCCGCCGGAAATTCTCCAGGCTGCCCTGGCCGGGCTGGCCAAGAAGCAGGCGCAGGGCCTGGCCGTCGAACGCATGGCGGCTGAACTGCAGGCCGGTAGCTTGCCGTGCGAGTTCGCGGCGATTCTGCCGCAACTGCTTTACAAGCCGGATCGCAACCGCATCGAGACCAAGGCACTCGAAGCCGCTTGTGCCGAAACCGGTTTGACTGTGCCGCGGCTGTTGGCACGCTGCGGCGCGCTGACCGGTTCGCACGATTACCACCTCGGCCGTTTCCTGTTCGAATATTTTCCCCGCGGTACCGACTTCCCTGCCTGCAGCGCGCCGACTGTTGCGAGCGATTTGCCACTGGCCACGGTCGCCGCCTTCAGCATCGACGACGCGCACACGACGGAAATCGACGACGCATTTTCGGTAACGCCGCAGGCCGCCGGCGGCTGGCGTATCGGCATTCACATCGCCGCGCCCGGGCTGGGCATCGCGACCGATAGCGAGCTGGGCAGCATTGCCCGGAACCGCCTATCCACCGTGTATATGCCGGGGCGCAAGATCACCATGCTGCCCGACGCCATCGTCGAACGCTTCACCCTAGCCGCCGGACGGAATTGTCCGGCGCTGTCGCTCTATCTCGACCTCAATAGCGATTTCACCATCGCCGGCCACGAAACACGATTGGAATGCGTGCCCGTGGTGGCCAATCTGCGCCATCATGACCTTGAGCCTTTATTCAACGAAGAGACATTGGCCGCTACCTTGCCGGCGTTCCCGTTTAGCAGCGAACTGAAACTCCTATGGGAACTGGCCACCGTCCTCGAAGCCGGGCGCGGCAAGGCTTCCGACAGCCAGATGAACAAGGATTACAACTTTGTCGTCGATTGGGCAAAGCACAGCGACGAGGGGCCGGGGCACATCGCCATTGACGAGCGCCGCCGCGGCAGTCCGCTGGACAAGCTGGTCGCCGAACTGATGATCGTCGCCAACGCCACTTGGGGGGGGCAGCTTCGCGATGCCGGTTACGCCGCGCTGTATCGGGCCCAAAGTGCCGGCAAAGTGCGCATGACGACGGTGGCGGCACCCCATGAAGGACTCGGCGTCGATTGCTACGCGTGGTCGAGCTCGCCCTTGCGCCGCTATGTCGATCTGGTCAATCAGTGGCAATTGCTGGCGCTGTTGCGCGGCGATGCTCCACCTTTCACAGCGCGTTCCGAAGATTTGCTGGCGGCAATGCGCGACTTTGAGTTGACCTACGCCGCCTACGCCGAATTTCAGCGCGGCATGGAACGTTACTGGTGCCTGCGCTGGCTGCGCCAGACCGGCCTGGATCGACCGACGGCCACCGTGTTACGCGAAAGTCTGGTGCGTCTGGAAGGCCTGCCGCTGGTTGTGCGCGTGCCTTCGCTAGCAGCGCTGGCGCGGGGCGATCGAGTGCTGCTGGAGATCGAGTCTGTAGACTTTTTCGACACCGAACTGCGCGCCCGTTATGTCGAACAATTGCCCGCGTTGAGCGCCGACGCAAGTGCTGCGAACAACTTCGAGGAAGGTGCTGCGGCAGAGTAAAATCGCCGGCCATGAGCTCAATTGCCTGGCCCGCTGCTCTGGCACAAATGGAACCGACATCGCGTCATTTGACGCTGGCGGTTTTCGGCTCGGTAGTTCTGCACGCCACGGTACTCTCGCTCAATTTCACATTTCCGGATGCCATGAAGCGTGGCGCCGACGGCACGCTCGACATCATCCTGGTCAACAGCAAGAGCGCGCAGAAGCCCGCCGATGCGCAGGCCCGGGCGCAGGCGAACCTCGATGGCGGCGGCAATACCGACGAGGACCGCCGCGCCAAGACGCCCTTGCCGCCGTCACTCGCGACGCATGAAGGCAACGACCTGCTGGAAGCGCAACGGCGCATCACAACGCTGGAAACGCAGCAGCAGATGATCATGAAACAGCTGAAGAGCGATCGCTCGGCACTCACCAGTCCGCAGCGTGCCGAACCGACGCCGGTGGCGCCCGACAATGTCTCCGGCATCGACCTCGCCAGCCGCGCCAAGGCCATCGCTCGCATCGAGGGTGAAATCGCGCGGAACAGCGAGGAATACAACAAGCGACCGCGCAAGAAATTCATCGGTGCCCGAACTTCAGAATATGGACCGGCCATGTACGTGGAAGGCTGGCGACAGAAAATCGAGCGCATCGGCAATTTGAATTATCCGGAAATGGCCAAAGGCAAGCTTTATGGCAATCTGTTGCTGACTGTCGCCATCCGCAGCGATGGCAGTCTTGCCGGCGTCGAAATCAACCGTTCTTCGGGCCACAAGATTCTTGACGACGCAGCGCGGCGAATCGTGGAGATGGCGGCGCCATTCGCCATGTTTCCAGACGACCTCAGGCGTGACTATGACGTTCTCGAAATCACGCGGACCTGGTCATTTACCAACGCCGACCGGCTGGCGGCAGACTGAGTTCTTGCAGTCAAGGCAATGACAGACCATTACGCCGTTTTCGGCAATCCTGTAGCGCATAGCAAATCGCCGCGCATCCATGCACTTTTTGCAGTGCAGACCGGTGAGGATATTTCCTATGAAAAGATATTCGTCCCGATTGCCGGGTTCGCTGCAGCGGTAAGCAAGTTTGTCGCTGAAGGCGGGCGTGGCGCCAATGTCACGGTGCCCTTCAAGGAAGATGCATTCAACATCGCCGGGCACCTCTCGCCTTGCGCTCAGGCCGCCGGAGCGGTCAATACATTGACCTTTGGCAACGGCGAGATTGCTGGAGACAATACCGACGGTGCCGGGCTGGTACGTGACCTCGTGACTAACCTTGGCGTGCCCATCAAGGGGCAGCGGGTGTTGCTGCTCGGTGCCGGGGGTGCCGCACGTGGTGCCGTTCTGCCGTTGTTGCTTGAACAGCCGGCAGAACTGGTCATCGCCAATCGCACCGCCGAAAAAGCCCGGCGGCTGGCCGATGCCTTCGCCAGTTTGCCAGCGTGCGCCGTATCCATTAAGCATACCGGCTGCGGATTCGGCGAATTGGCCGGGCGTGACTACGATCTGGTCATCAACGCGACTTCAGCCGGTCTCAACAATGCGTCGCTCGATCTCCCGGCTGGCATTTTTGCTGCCGGCAGCTTCGCCTATGAAATGGTCTATGGCCGCGAGTCACCTTTCATGACTGAGGCGCGCCGGGCCGGGGCCAGCGTCGCCGATGGCCTCGGCATGCTGGTCGAGCAGGCCGCCGAAGCTTTTGCCATCTGGCGAGGCATCCGCCCGGAGACGCAGCCGGTGCTGGCGCAATTGCGCAGCGAATTGTGAGACGAGCGGTCAGCATTGGTCGCTGGATCAAGCGCGGCTTGCTGATGCTGCTCCTGATCGGGACGCTCTGGCAGGGCTGGTATCTGGGCTGGGTTGTCTGGTGGAAATATACGGATCCGGGCATGACCCACTTCATGACGATCCGCCTCGACGAATTGCGCGAGAAGAATCCAAAGGCTGAATTGCGCCATACCTGGGTGCCTTATGAGCGTATTTCGGTGCAATTGAAGCGCGCCGTCATTGCCGCCGAGGACGATAAATTTGTCGACCACGAAGGCTTCGACTGGGAAGGCATGCAGAAAGCGCTGGAGAAGAATCAGAAGAAGGGCAAGGTCGTCGCCGGCGGCTCCACCATCAGCCAGCAACTGGCCAAGAACCTGTTCCTGTCGCCGTCGAAAACCCCGTGGCGCAAGGCCCAGGAAGCCGTCATCACCTTGATGCTGGAAACATTCTGGGACAAGCGGCGAATCCTTGAGGTTTACCTCAATTCGGTCGAATGGGGTGAGGGGATATTCGGTGCCGAAGCGGCCGCGAGGCACTATTTCAACAGCCCTGCCGGCCAACTCGGCGCCGAGCAGGCCGCTCGCCTGGCAGTCATGCTGCCGGCACCGCGGCGCTACGAGAAGAATCCGTACTCGGCCTTCGTCAATGGCCGCACTGCTGTCATTCTTGGCCGATTGCAATATTCCGAGGTGCCATGATGAAGCGCTGCAAGCGGTCTCCGTTGGCTTCGTTCGACTCCCTTCGTAAGGCTTCTTTGCTGGATTCCCGTATCGATTACAATCTCTGAGCATTCGCAGTGGTATAGGGAAAATGAGCGAGACACCCATTCAGGATTTTGACCGGCTGACCGAGCATCTCAACGAGGTGCAACGGTTGCTGTCGCGCAACCGGCTGGTTGAGAGTCTGGTGAATCGCCAGGAAATGCCCAAGCACGGCCTGGTCGAAAACCTGGTGCACAAGCAGAACCTCGCCGAACTCGGCAAGTTGCTCGACCGCCTCGACGCTGTCGATGTCGCCCGCATTCTCGAATCGCTTTCGCCCGAAGATCGCCTGTTGACGTGGGACCAGGTCCGGGAGGATCGCCACGACGGCATCCTGATGCTGCTGCTCGATGAAATGCGCGAGGATCTGGTGAGCACCTCCAGGCAGCCCAGCGAAAAGGTTTCGCTCAATGCCTTCGATCTGCACAACGGCCGGCTGCGCCAGGTGCCGGTGGCGAACAAATCCGACCTCGCCAACATCAAACCGATCTGGGTCGATCTGGTGGCGCCGTCAGCCGAAATCCGTTACTGGGTCGGCGAATTCTTCGGCCTCGAACTGCCCGACCCGGATTCGCTTACCGACCTCGAGGCCAGCGCCCGTTTCTACGTCGAGGACAACGGCGAGATTCACCTGCATTCCGATTTTCTGCTCGATGCCGAGGACAAGGCGCGCAACGTCGCTGTCGCCTTCATCCTGCACAAGGATATTCTTTTCTCGGTGCGCAAGGAGGAGTTGCCGGTGTTCCGCCTGCAACGGCTGCGCGCGCGCACCCAGCCGGGCTACGTGACCGAAGGCAAGGATGTGCTGCTCGACCTCTACGCCGCCGACGCCGAGTATTCGGCCGATGCGCTGGAAGACGTTTACGCCGATCTCGAAATGGTCGGCAGAAGCGTGCTCAACCCGCATGTAACCGACGATGCAGCGGCGCAGATCCTTTCGGAAATCGCCCGCGCCGAGGATCTCAACGGCCGCATCCGGCGCAATGTGCTGGACACGCGCCGCGCCCTGTCCTTCCTGATGCGCGGCAAGTCACTCTCCGTCGAGCAGCAGGACGAGGCAAGGCAAATCATGCGCGACATCGAGTCGCTGGATGGCCACACCACCTTCCTGTTCGGCAAGGTCAACTTCCTGATGGACGCCACGGTCGGCTTCATCAACATCAACCAGAACAAGCGCGTGTCAAAGCTGACCAGCATCAGCATCATCTTCATGCCGATCAATGTGCTCGCCGGTATCGGCGGCATGTCCGAGTTTTCGATGATGACCAAGGACTTCAACGTCGAGTGGCCGGTCGCCTACGCCGGGTTCCTGGTGGGTTCGGCTCTGGTAGGCTGGGCCACCTACCATATCCTCAAACTCATCGAGGCCCGCGAGGCGAGGCGCTCGCTGGAAGCGAAGGGACTGACGAAGTCCGCTTGATCGAAATCGCGGGGTCAGCCCAGCGTCATTCGGTTCCCGAAACGAACTTCAACCCGAGTATCCCGGCGACGATCAGGCCCATGCAGACCAGCCGCGCCGCTTCCCGCGATTCGTTGAACAGGACCATGCCGAGGATCGCCGTGCCGATGGCGCCAACCCCGGTCCATATCGCGTAGGCGGTGCCGACCGGCAATGTCTTGAGCGACCAGCCGAGTAAAGCGACCGACAGCGCCATCAGGCTGAGCGTCGCAATAGTCGGCGCCAGCCTTGTGTAACCGTCGGTATATTTGAGGCCGATGGCCCAACCGACTTCGCAGAGGCCGGCGACCAGGAGCACGCCCCAGGCGCCGGCGATCGAAAGCGGCGGCATCATCCCCCGGCCGCGAAAATCGCGTCTGCCGCGGCGATGGTGGCGGCTATATCGGCATCGGAATGGGCCGCCGAAACGAAACCAGCCTCAAACGCTGACGGTGCCAGATAGACGCCCTTTTCCAGCATCGCATGATAGAAGCGATTGAAGGCAGGCTGGTCGGATTGCATTACTTCGGCATAATTCGACGGTGGCGTCGGCCGCGCATAAATGCCGAACATGCCACCCACCGATTGCGCCGAAAAGCCTGCGCCATTCTGTTTCGCCGCCGCGGTGATGCCATCGGCGAAACGCCTGGTCTTGGCCGTCAGGGCTTCGTAGAAACCAGGCGCGGCAATCAGCTTGAGCGTGGCCAAGCCTGCCGCCACCGATAGCGGATTGCCGGACAAGGTGCCGGCCTGGTAAACAGGCCCCAGCGGCGCGATTTTTTCCATGATGTCGCGGCGACCGCCGAACGCGCCAAGCGGCATGCCGCCACCGATCACCTTGCCGAAAGTGGACAAGTCCGGCTTGATCCCGTAGAGACCCTGCGCCGACCCCAGGCCGACGCGAAAGCCGGTCATCACTTCGTCGAAGATCAGCACCGCGCCATGACGGGTGCACATTTCGCGCATCGCTTCGAGGAACGCCGGCCGTGGCGCAATCAGATTCATGTTGCCGGCAACCGGCTCGACGATGACGGCGGCGATCCGCTCGCCGTGCTTGGTAAAGGCGTCGACCAGTTGCCCGGCATCGTTGTAATCGAGCACCATCGTATGCTTGGCAACGTCGGCGGGCACACCGCCCGAGGACGGGTTGCCGAAAGTCAGGGCGCCGCTGCCGGCCTTGACCAGCAAGCTGTCGGCATGGCCGTGGTAACAGCCTTCGAACTTGATGATGGCATCGCGACCGGTGAAACCGCGCGCCAGTCGAATGGCGCTCATGGTCGCCTCGGTGCCCGAGGACACCAGCCGCACCATGTCCAGGCTCGGCACCATGCCAACCAGCAGTTCGGCCAATTCGACTTCGCCTTCAGTCGGCGCGCCAAAGGACAGACCGTTTGCCGCCGTCTCCTGCACCGCGCGCACGACGTCCGGGTGCGCGTGGCCGAGAATCATCGGACCCCAGGATCCGACGTAGTCGATGTAGCGCTTGCCATCGGCATCCCAGACATAGGCGCCGGCACCACGTGCAAAAAATCGCGGCGTACCGCCGACCGAGCGAAAGGCGCGCACCGGTGAATTGACGCCACCGGGAATGGTTTTCTGGGCGCGTGCAAAAAGTTCTTCGTTCCTGCTCATTTGTGCTCCGTGAAAAGTTGCTGAAAGGATGTTGCCCGTGCGGCGATATCCATGGCATCGAACAGATCGGTGATCACCGCCACCATGTCGGCACCGGCGGCGATGACCGTGCGCGCGTTATGCACAGTGATGCCACCGATAGCGGCCACCGGCTTGCCGAAGCGCCGCTTGGTCTCGGCCAGCATCTCCAGCGAGGCACGCGTGGCTGCCGGCTTGGTGGCCGAGGCGAAGACGCTGCCTACAGCCAGGTAATCGGCGCCGGCATCGACCGCTGCCGAGGCTCGCTGAATATCGTTGTAGCAGGAAACGCCGAGTATTCGGCCGGGGCCAAGGGCGGCACGCGCCGCCACAATGTCACCATCGTCGCTGCCGAGATGCACGCCGTCGGCGCCGGTTTCCAGCGCGAGATTAAGGTCATCGTTGATGATCAGCCGGGCACCGCGACCCCTGCAAATGCGCAACAACTCAACCGCCTGCGCCTTGCGCAGCAGCTGTGACGGCAATTTGCTGCGATATTGAATCAGCCGCACGCCACCTTTGATCGCCAATTCGACGAGCGCAGACAGACGCGGCGATAGCGGGTCTTCGGGAGTGATCGCATAAAGGCCGCGCAATTCAAGCGCGCTCATCGAATTGCCCTTCCCCGTTCAAGTCGACATCGTCGGACTCGCGAGCCCAAAAAAAACGGTCGGGAATATACTGCCCCATGCCCGGTCGGAAACCCGACGACAATGCCTGCCAAGTATATTCCTGGGCATCCCTGACCGCATCGGCGACCTCGAAGCCATTAGCAAGATTGGCCGCAATGGCTGACGCCAGCGTGCACCCGGAGCCATGATAGCTGCCGGGCAGCCGTGGCCACTTATCGGTGCGGATAACCCCGCGATGGCCATAGAGAATATTTTCCACCTGCGGCGTATTTTCGTGCGTACCGGTGATCAGCACGTATTCGCAACCGGTCTCGAGCAGACGCCGAGCGCACTCAGCCAGAGAAGGGTGGTCATTTTCGTTGCTCTCGTCGAGTGCCAGACGCATGGCTTCCAGACTGTTCGGCGTCAATACCGTCGTCTGGGGCATGAGCAGCCGCAGTATGGCATCGACCATTTCTTCGTCGACGAATTGGTCGCCACGCCCCGAAGCCAGCACCGGATCGAGGACCAGCGGTATGTCCGGGTAATCGGAGACAATCTCGGCAATCGCCGCAATGTTCTCGACACTGCCCAACATGCCGAGCTTGAAGACCGCCACCGGCATATCCTCGAGCAACGCACGGGCTTGATCCGCTACCCAATCGGCATCGACCGGGAGCACGCCTTCCACACCGGCCGTGTCCTGCACTGTCAGTGCCGTGACTACGCATAGCGGATGACAGCCCATGCTCGCCAGCGTCAGCAGATCAGCCTGGATCCCTGCGCCACAAGTCGGGTCGGAGGCGGCGAAAGTGAGAACGATGGGGGGCGAGGCTTCACGCACAGGCTGACTCATGACGCATCGATGGCGCACTGGCGGCGCGCTACGGTAAGATGCGCGCATTCTATCCGAACTGCCCGGACCCTTATGACCGCGGAGCCGCTGCGAAGCTGGACATGCCTGATTTGCGGATTCGTTTATGACGAAGCCGAAGGCCTGCTGGAGCAAGGCATTCCGCCCGGCACGCAATGTCGAGACTTGCCGGCAATTTGGACATGCCCGGAATGCGGCGCCGGCAAGGATGATTTCGAGATGGCGCCCGTCAGCTAGAAAATGCGTCAGCTTGTCGCCGCAACACATTGTTGCTCAACCAATTCGGATATAGTATGGTTTCTCGGTTCAGGGGCACGCGGCAGTTGGCGGCTGCGGTTTTGTGGCAAGGCGGCTAGGAGACAAAGGCGTGGCTAATCCGGCAGACCTCGGCGGAATCAAAGTGATGGTTATCGATGACTCGAACACTATCCGCAAGAGCGCCGAAATATTCCTGGTGCAGGCAGGCTGTCAGGTCATTCTTGCCGAGGACGGATTCGATGCCCTTGCCAAAATCGCCGATCACCAGCCCGCAATCATCTTCTGCGACATCATGATGCCGCGTCTCGATGGTTACCAGACCTGCGCACTCATCAAGAAGAATGCCCGTTTTTCGGCCACACCGGTCATCATGCTGTCGTCGAAGGACGGCCTGTTCGACCGGGCGCGCGGCCGCATGGTCGGCTCTGACGAATACCTGACCAAACCTTTCACCAAGGACAGCTTGTTGAAGACCGTCGACACCCATGTCTCGCGGCGCGCGCAACCCGAGGGAGAAACGTAACGATGGCCGTGAAGAAGATTCTTGTCGTCGACGATTCGCCCACCGAACGCCATGTCCTCGGTGAAGCCCTGACCCGGCAAGGTTACACAGTAATCTTCGCTGAAAGCGGTGAAAAGGCCATCGCCCTGTCAGCAAGTGCATTGCCTGACCTGATTTTGATGGATGTGGTCATGCCGGGAATGAACGGCTATCAGGCAACCCGCACCATCTCGCGCGACGAAGCGACCCGGCACATTCCCATCATCATGTGCACCAGCAAGAATCAGGAGACTGACAAGATCTGGGGCATGCGTCAGGGCGCTCACGACTACATGGTCAAGCCGATCGATCACGTCGCGCTGGTGGCCAAGATCAAGGCCTTCGGGTAAACGGCGAGCGGCCGACCGATCCATGGCAAAACGCATCAGTCTGCGCGAGTTCCAGGAAGACCTGGTGGCCCGCCTCAGTTCAGCGGCGCGGGGCGAGACCTCGAAGTCGCTGCTCGGCGTCAAATCCGGAAACGATTACTGGCTGGTCGACCTCTACGATTCGGGAGAGGTCGTACCGCTCCCGCCGCTGACCAGCGTACCTTTGACCAAACACTGGTTCTCCGGCGTTACCAATATCCGCGGCACGCTCTACAGCGTGGTCGACTTCTCTGCCTTCCAGGGCGGTGAGGCAACGCCGCGCAATAACGACGCACGGCTGTTGCTGATCGGTGCCAAGCATGGCAGCAACAGCGCTTTGCTGGTCACCCGCACCTTGGGATTGAAAGCACTGGACACGCTGCAGGCGAAGTCGACGGCGGACGCTCCGGCCAGCAAGTGTCCGTGGATCGGCGAGCGCTTCGATGATGCGCAACAACAGTCATGGGCGCAATTGAATGTCAGGCAGTTACTCGTCGATCCAGATTTTCTCGATATCGGTCTTTGAACGCATTACGGCAGATCGCAAGGAACTCGTCCATGGCCTTCAAAATGCTCACCGGTCTTTTCGCGCGCGGCAAGGAAAGCGAATTTTCGGCATCGCGAAGCACCATTCTGGAGACTTCCGAAGTGGCGGCCCCGCAGCGGCAAAACCGCATTCTTTTGCCCTTGATCGGCAGCAAATCGGTCAGCACGCAGGTTCAGGTACTCGGTTCGTTTTTCCTGCTGTTCCTGATCGTTCCGGCCTTTCTCATCATCGTCGACAGCCGGGCCACAACGCATGCCAGCACTTACCTGAGCGCTGCCGGCCAATTGCGTACACTCAGTCAGCAGATGGCCAAGGCTGCGCACTTGGCCCTCTCCGGAAGTCCCGCCGGCTTTGCTGAATTGCGTGAGAGTCGTAACCGACTGACCATCCTGCTGGACCGACTGACATTGGGTGGCGATGTCGACGAGACGAATCTGCCGCCGACTGCCAGTTCCGTTCGACCCGCGCTGGATCTCGCTCGCGCCGAATGGGAGAAGAGCGACAAAGGCGTCGTGCTGCTGATTAACGAAGAGAAGGCATTGACGGCGTTGAACAAGCTCGCCATCGAATTCAACGGTAAATCGGCGCGCCTGGCTGAGTTGTCGGAAACGGCCGGCGGTCGACTGCCGCTCATGGTCGAACGAACCGGCCGCCTGATCAACCAGTTGGCCGCAACAACGGCGTTGGACGAATCCGTGGTCATCCAGCTGGGCAAGGATCTTGCCACGACACAGGAACTTGCGGCTGGCAAGAGCGAGGAATTCGTTGCCGCACTGAAAGGCGTCCAGCAGCAGTATTCTTTGATCGCAACCGACATCAAGGTGCTGGCCCAGGCCAAAGCCGCCGGAAACCGTATCGTTGCCGAAAACAAGTTGCTGACGGATGCCACCGACAAGCTTCGCCAAGCCTATGCCGAGGATGCCGACAAGCAGTCATCGAGCACACTGGCGATCGTCGTATTCGGGCTCATGGCGACCGGCGTACTGGTGTTGATGGTTCTGGTCTTCAATGAGGACGTCGCTGCCCAACGCGAAGAAGCCGACGCGCAGCGACTTGAGGCGGAAGCCTCCAAGGATGCAACGCAGGAAGCCATCTTGCGGTTGATGAACGAAATGGGCGATCTCGCCGACGGCGACCTGACCATTCGTGCCACGGTGACTGAAGACGTGACCGGCGCCATTGCCGATTCCGTCAATTACACGATCGAAGAACTCTCGGTGCTGGTCAAGCGGATCAACGACGCAGCGGCCCGGGTGACGGTTGCATCGGAAACGGCGCAGCAGACCTCGGCGGAACTACTCGCCGCAACCGAACAGCAATCGCAGGAAATTCAGGAAGCCAGTACCGCGGTGCTGGCCATGGCGCAGTCGATGAACACGGTGTCCGGCAACGCCCTCGAATCTGCGCGCGTCGCCCGACGTTCGCTCGATGCCGCAGGAAAGGGTACTGCGGCGGTGACCAATTCGATCAGCGGCATGAACGACATCCGCCAGCAAATCCAGGAAACTTCAAAACGCATCAAACGGCTCGGAGAATCCTCGCAGGAGATCGGCGAAATCGTCGAACTGATCTCGGACATTACCGAGCAGACCAACGTGCTGGCGCTCAATGCCGCCATTCAGGCCGCTTCGGCGGGCGAGGCCGGGCGCGGCTTTACGGTGGTTGCTGAAGAAGTGCAACGACTGGCCGAGCGCTCCGGCGAAGCGACGAAACAGATTGCCGCGATCGTCAAGACCATTCAGACCGACACTCAGGACGCCGTCTCGGCCATGGAAAACTCGACGCGCGGCGTGGTCGACGGCGCCAAGCTTTCGGATGCCGCCGGGCAGGCGCTGGACGAAATTTCCTCGGTGTCGACCAGCCTCGCTCAACTCATCGAAACGATTTCTTCCGATACGCAACAGCAGGCAGCGATCGCCACCCGCGTGGCCAACAACATGCAGCACATCCTCGGCATTACCGAACAGACCACCGCCGGCACCAAGCAGACCGCCGTATCGATCGGCGAACTGGCCGAACTGGCCGTCGAGCTGAAAGGATCGGTGGCCGGCTTCAAGGTCTGACCTTTGCCTGAACCTGAGTCCAACACGGTATCCAGCAAACAATGAGCAGCGAACTCGACATCGGCGCCCTGGCCTGGGTCAAGAGCGAAATCGATCACGCGCTGGAGCGCAGCGGCGAGGCGCTAAAGGTCTATGCGCGCCATCCGCAGGACGATACCCAGATCAAGTTTGCGAAGACGCATCTGCACCAGGCTCGCGGCGCTCTGGCCATCGTCGGACTCGACGGTGTCAGCCAGTTTTCCGACGCCATCGAACAACTGCTCGCAGCGCTTGAAAAAGGCGAACTTGACTACACCGATGCGCTGGGTTCCCTGGTGCAGCAGGCGCTCGCCGACATTCGCGATTATCTTGATGATCTCGCCACCGGCTTGCCCGACCAGCCGATCCGCCTTTTCCCACGCTACGCCGAGATCATCGCCGCACGCGGCGGCGAAGCCGCTCCGTCGGAACTCTTTTTCCCCGATCTGTCCCGCCGTCCACCGCGGCGCCCTCAGGAAACTGCGCCTGCCGATGCGGCAATCCCCGAGCGTACGGAGATACGGCGGATTCGCGCCGCTTTTCAGCGCGGCCTGCTCAAATGGTTGAAGCATGACGCGACCGGCTTGAACGAGATGCGCGGGGCCATCGCCGCCATCGAGTTGGTCCAGGACCAGCCGGCGGCGCGCGCTTTCTGGTGGTCGGCACTGGGCTTCCTCGATGCCCTGGTGACTGAAGGCATCGCTGCCGATAGCAACACACGGCGGCTTTGCGCGCGCATTGACGGACAGGCCCGCAAGCTGGTTGGCGGCTCGCGTACCGTCGCCGAACGCCTGATGCGCGACGTTCTGTATCACGTCGCGGTTTCGACCAAGCGTTCCGAGCAGATCGACAAAATTCGCAGCGCCTATGCGTTGGCGGAACTGATACCGGACGAAGTTCGCCAAGTCGGCCTGTCGCCGCTATCCGGTTCGCTGCGCAGCATGCGCGAACTGCTCGGAAGCGCCAAAGAAGATTGGAACCGGTTTTCCGCCGGTACGGCAATCGCCTTGCCGCAATTTCATGAACACGCAACGCTACTTGCCGAACAGGCGCGGGCGCTGGGACAGGTGGACTTTGCGCGCCTCCTGGCGTCGATCGGATCAGTCGCCAACATGCTGCGCAAAGATCCCTTGCGGCAGAGTGATAGCGTTGCGCTCGAGATTGCCACCGCGCTGCTGCTGGCTGAAAGCGCGCTCGACAATTTCGCCAGTCTGGGTGTCGAATTCGCGCGCCAGGTCGACATCATGACGGGCCGTTTGACTGCCCTGCTGCGCGAGGAAGCATTGACGCTGCTGGAAGCGCCTAATCTGGACGCCATGTCGCGGCGTGCCCAGGAACGGCTGCTGATGAGCCAGGTCGCGCGCGAAGTGCAGACCAATCTGGTACAGATCGAACAAGCACTGGATGCGTTTTTCCGCGACCCTGCACGCGGTAGCGAACTCGCCGCGCTGAGCAAGCCGATGAAACAGATCGAAGGCGCTTTTGCCATGCTCGGCGAACCGCGCGCCGTCGATATCCTGCGCGAATGCGAGGCCCGCGTCGCCGAGTTCGGCTTGCCCGATTGCGTGGCGAGCGAGCAGGATTTTGAAGACGTGGCGAGCAAATTGTCCGCCTTGGGATTTTTCATCGACCAGTTGCAGCATGGTCCCGCCGATGTCGATGCCATACTTTCGCCAAGGCCACGAACTGCGCAAAACGACGAAGAGGCAACCGAGCCGCCCGTGGCGAGTGTCGAAGCCGAGATCGCCGAAGCGACGCGACAGACCCAAGTCCTGGTCGAGGCGCTCCGCGAAAAACCTGAAGATGCAGAACTGCGCGGCGAGCTTCAGCAGAACCTGGAGTCGATACGCGACGACGCCAACCTGGTCGCCAACACCGCGCTAGAACAACAGGCCAACGCCGCGATTGCAGCACTTAAGGCAGCCACAACCGCAAGTGGTCCGGAAAACTTCGAACAAGCCGTGGCGCAGATAACCACGGCCCCGACGCCAGCAGCACCGTCTGCCGAAACCGTGCGGCTGGCAGAATCGAGCGCCGATGAAATCGATGCCGAGCTGCTCGACATCTTCATCGAGGAAGCCCACGAAGTCCTCGCTACGATTGCCACCAACTTCGAGCGCTCGCTGTCGGCAAGCCATGATCGCGAAGCGCTGACGACCATTCGCCGCGGCTTTCACACCCTCAAGGGCAGTGGTCGCATGGTCGGATTGACCGATCTGGGCGAAACGGCATGGGCGGTCGAGCAGGTCATGAATCACTGGCTGCAGCTCGAAATCGATGCGACCCCGGCACTGCACGACATGATTGGCCAAGCGCGCGGTCTGTTTGCCGAATGGGTCTGGCAACTGGAAGCCGGCGGCGGCAGGCATTTCGATGCCAGTGCCCTGATTTCCCTATGCGAACAGCTGCGCGGGGGGAACGAGCCGGCGCGAGCGGAGCCTCCGGTCGCGGTAGCTCCAGAGCCAGACTCAGAGCCAGACTCAGAGCCAGAACCGGAGCCACCGATCGATGCCGTCATCCGAATTGGCGAAAGCAGCCTTTCGCCGACTTTGTATGACATGTATTTGGCCGAGGCACGAAACCACATCGCAACGCTGAGCCGAGACCAGCACCATCTCGATCTCCCGCCGGAAACGGAGATGATTCGCGCCGCCCATACCCTTGCCGGCATATCCGGTACGGTCGGTATCGGGCCGATCAATCTGCTGGCGCACGAATTGGAAGGCGCCCTGGTGCGCCTGGCTGCATTTAACGCAGTGCCCACGGCCGATCAGCAAGCGCTGCTATCCAGCGCCATTACCGCTTTGGCCGCCATGGTCGACAGCGTTGCGCAACGAGAGATGCCAACCGAGGCGACAGCACTCGAAGCGTATTTGAGTGGCCTCACTCCCGAAATTGCGGCGGACACAATTCAGATCGACGATGTGGCGCTGGATGCGTCGACCGATATTGCTGTCGACATGGTCAGCGAGGAACCAGTCCTGGTAGACGCGGTCGTCCCGGAAGCAGAGACAGCCGAGATTCTTCCACTGCTCATAGCAGATCCTGAATCGGCGCCCGGCGTCGACGCCCTGGAAGCCACTGCCGAACTTGGCGATAGCCTGGACGCTGCTGAACTTGAGCCGCTTGCCGAGCCTGTTTCAAGCGAAGCCGACATAGACACGGCAGGGACCGTAGCCACAACATTACCAGCAATCCCAACAATCCCGGCAATCCCGAGCGGACCCGCACCAGCCAGCGTTGCCGAACCCGCGGAACCTCGTCATGAGGCTGGCGGCGGCGAAAGCGACCGCCGCCATCTGCTCCTTACCGACGACCTCGACCCGCAACTATTGCCCATCTTCCTTGAGGAAGCCAACGATCTGTTGCGTGAAATTGGCTCGGAGTTGCGCAACTGGCGGGCGGAGCCGGCAGACCCCGCCGCCGGTGCCCAGATCAAGCGTCTGCTACATACGCTCAAGGGCAGTGCCCGCATGGCCGGTGCCATGAGCGTCGGCGAACTTGTGCATGGCATGGAATCGCGTGTCGAGCAGATTGCTGCCGCACCCAGCGCGATCTTTCTCGATGAGCTCGATTCGTCGTTCGATCATCTCCATAGCCTGATCGAATCCGCCAAGCAAACCCCGGAATCGCCAGAATTGCTGATCCCGCCGGCGGCAGCGGCAGACCAGCAGCCAGTGGCTGCCATTACGCCGCACCCTGCACTGCCGCACGGCGAAGCGGACAGCGATTTGGCCGGCGCGCGCGCCCTGTTGCGCGTGCGCGCCGACCTGGTCGACAAGCTGGCCAACGAGGCCGGGGAGATGGCGATTGCCCGGTCGCGCATCGAGGGTGAGATGCGTACGCTTAAGTCTTCCCTGCTTGATCTCACCGAAAACGTCATCCGTTTGCGCAACCAGTTGCGCGAAATCGAAATTCAGGCGGAATCGCAGTTGCAGTCTCGACAGTCGCTGCCGGGCGAACAGCAAGCCGATTTCGATCCGCTCGAATTTGATCGTTTTACGCGCTTCCAGGAACTGACCCGGATGATGGCGGAAAGCGTCAACGACGTCACGACGATTCAGCATAATCTGCTGCGCAACCTCGATCATACCGACGCCGCATTGACGGCACAGGCACGAGTCAATCGCGAGTTGTCGCAGGCCTTGATGAGTGTGCGCATGGTGCCGTTCAACTCCATCGCCGACCGTCTTTATCGCATCGTCCGGCAGACGGCCAAGGAACTCGACAAACGCGCCAACCTGGATATCCGTGGTGGCCAAACCGAGCTGGATCGTTCCGTCCTGGAAAAGATGACCGGCCCGCTCGAACACTTGTTACGCAACTCCATCAGCCACGGACTGGAAAGCCGCGCGCAGCGGCTCGCTGCCGGCAAGACCGAGATTGGCCAGATCAGCCTGGCGCTGGCCCAGGAGGGCAACGAAGTTTCCATCGAGCTTGCCGACGATGGCGGCGGCCTCGACTTTGCGCGCATCCGCGACAAAGCCGTCGAGCGCGGTCTGATTACGGCGGATCAGGAAATCGGCGAACAGCAACTGACGCAGCTGATTTTCCTGTCCGGCTTTTCGACGGCCGAATCCTTGACTGAACTGGCCGGTCGCGGCGTCGGCATGGATGTCGTCAAGAACGAGGCAGCAGCGCTTGGCGGACGCATCGAAGTAAATTCGGCCGGTGGTCGGGGCACCACGTTTCGCGTCCTGCTGCCACTGACATTGGCGGTTACCCAGGCCGTGCTGGTACGTTCCGGCACTCACTCCTACGCCCTGCCGTCCACCATGGTCGAACAGGTCCAGGAAATGAAGGCAGAGGCGGTGCAAAAGATCCGCAGCCAGGGTGCGGCGGAATGGCTGGGTATGTCCTACGCTTACCACTATCTGCCGCGCCTTCTCGGCGACAGCGCAGCGCAGCCGCAGCAGACGCGGCGCTACTGGATGCTGCTGCTCAAGGCGGGCACGCAACGCGTCTCCCTGGAAGTCGACGAGTTGCTCGGCAACCAGGAAATTGTCGTCAAGAACATCGGCGCCCAGCTTTCCCGTGTCGTTGGCATTGCCGGTGCCACAGTGCTCGGCGATGGCGAGATTGCACTGATCCTCAATCCGATCGCGCTTGCCGGGCGTGGCCTGGATATTTCGGTTGGCGATGCGGCTTCGCCGCAACTGGTTCCTGAATCCCCACCTGTCGCAACCGTGCCGACGGTGCTGGTCGTAGACGATTCTTTGACCGTGCGCAAGATCACGAGTCGCCTGCTATCGCGTGAGGGTTATCACGTCATCACCGCCAAGGATGGCGTCGATGCCCTTGAACAGACCCTCGAAATTGTCCCGGATGTCATGCTCGTCGATATCGAAATGCCGCGCATGGACGGTTTCGACCTGACGCGTAACATCCGCGCCGACGCTCGACTGAAGACCGTGCCGATCATCATGATCACATCGCGCATTGCCGACAAGCACCGCAATTACGCCAAGGAAATCGGCGTCAATCACTATCTCGGCAAGCCTTTTGATGAAGAAGAATTGCTGCGTCTGATCGCCACCTACATCAATCGCCCTTCGCGATAGTGCTGGCCCGGCGGTAGCGTGCCAAGGTGCGCATACGCGCCGCGGCGTGATCGACCAACGGCACTGGATAGTCTCTGCGGATTACCACGCCACACAGTTCCTGATCGAACCGGCTCATCCGCCACGGTGCGTGGATGAACTTGTCTGGGACAGCAACCAGCTCCGGCACCCAGGTGCGAATGAAGCGACCCTCTGCATCAAACTTTTCCGACTGTGTCACCGGATTGAAGATTCGGAACCAGGGTTGCGCGTCGCAGCCGACAGAGGCGCACCACTGCCAATTGCCGGCGTTGGCGGCAAGATCGTAATCGAGCAGGCGCGTGGCAAACCAGGCTTCGCCGCGCCGCCAGTCGACGCCGAGATCCTTGACCAGAAACGATGCCGCTACCATGCGCAGCCGGTTGTGCATCAAACCTGTCTGCAGCAGTTGGTGCATGGCCGCATCGACCAATGGATAACCGGTGTGCCCGCTGCACCAGTTGCCAAAGAACTCCGGCATGTCGTCATATTCCAGATGATCGAATTCGCGGCGGAAAGCACGCTCCTTCATTTCCGGGTTATGCCAGACGAGCATCTGGTAAAACTCCCGCCAGATCAATTCCGACAGCCAGGTCTGCGCGCCGAGGCCTTGCCGCTCGCTCGCCAGGGCCACGAGACTGCGGATCGAAATCGTGCCGAAGCGCAGATGCACGGATAGGCACGAGGTAGCCTCCTGCGCCGGGTAATCCCGCGTCGCGGCGTAATCGTCGAGGCGCTCGGCAAACAACTTCATCTGCGCTTTGGCGCCGCTGCTACCAGCCTTCAACTCCAACCGATCGAGGTCCGTCCGGGCAAAGCCGAGTTGCGCCAATGTCGGCAAAGCGCACGCTACCGGTGGTGTGGCGAAATGTGCGGCATACGCTTCGATCGGCCACGGCAAGGTATCGGCGGCTGACAAGCGGCGCAGCCAGGCATTGCGATAAGGCGTGAATACGCCGTACGGCCGCCCCTGGCCGGTCAAGAGCTCGGCGCACTCGAAAATGACCTGATCCTTGCAGTCATGCCAGAGTCGGCCGTCGGCACTCAAGCTGGCAGCGACAGCCGCATCGCGCTGCCGCGCATAGGGCTCGTAATCGCGATTGGCATAGACAGCCGCGACACCCAACGCAGCGGCCAGGGCAGGAATTTCCGCGACGGCGGATCCGTGGCGGACGATCAGCGCAGTACCGCGGCGGCGCAGTTCCGTATCGAGTTCAGCCAGTGAATCGAGGATGAATTCGACGCGACGATCTTCCCGATCGAGCAAGGCGTCGAGGATTGCGCTATCGAATACGAAACAGCAATAGACCGCCTCATACGCCTGCAGCGCACAGCTCAGTGCGGCATGATCGTCAATGCGCAGGTCGCGACGAAACCACACCAGGGCAGCATTCACTCGTGTAACTCCTTGGGTATCTCCGTTAGCATCGACGCCGTGCTGGCGGGTTTATCACATCGCCGCCACGACAGATTACAATGGCGGCACTGCGATGGAAACTGTCAGCCTTGCCCACCACTTTCTCATCGCCATGCCCGCCATGGCGGACCCGAACTTTTCCCGGACGCTGACTTACATATGCGAGCACAACGAAGAAGGCGCGCTCGGGGTCATTGTCAATCGTCCGCTGGAAATGGATCTGGCCACGCTGTTCGAACGCGTCAGCATTCCGCTCGAAGGCGAAGCGGGCGGCAAGCAGTTTGCCGGTCAGCCCGTCTATTTTGGCGGGCCGGTGCAAACGGACCGCGGCTTTGTCCTGCATCGTCCGGTCGGCAGTTGGCAATCCTCTTTGCAGATAAACAGAGAAATCGCCCTGACCAGTTCGCGCGACATTCTGGAGTCGATGAACGATGCCGGGAAACCGGCGGAAAGCCTGGTAGCGCTTGGCTATGCCGGATGGGCGGCCGGCCAGCTTGAATGGGAACTCGCGCAAAATGCCTGGCTGACGGTTGCCGCTGATCTGAATATCATATTCGACGTCCCGGCGGGAGAGCGCCTCACCGCTGCCATGCAGTTGCTCGGCGTCGATTTTGTCAACCTCTGCGATGTGGCCGGACATGCCTGAGACGGCTGGCGGGGAAGACGCTTGATGCTCTGCGCCGAAGATGCCGCCATGCCAATCGCCAGCCCAGCGGGTCGCAGCGAAGGCACCGTTCTCGCTTTCGATTTCGGCACCAGGCGCATCGGCGTCGCTACCGGCGAATCGACAACCTGCCTCGCCCACCCATTGACCACGATCGAAGCCGAAGCCAACGCGGCGCGCTTCGCTGAGATCGAAAAGCTATTGACCGAATGGCGACCCGTATTGCTGGTAGTGGGCCTACCGCAAGCGCTCGATGGAACGGCGCACGAAATGACAATGCGCTGCCGGCGGTTTGGCCATCAACTCAGCGGCCGATTTCGCCTGCCGGTATTGTTTGTTGATGAGCGGCTCTCTTCTGTAGAAGCGGAAGGCCTATTGCGCAGTCGGTCAGGATCTAATCGTAACGGGCACCGCTCAATCGATGCCGTGGCAGCCCAAGTTATTCTGCAAAGCTATTTCGACTCCGGAGAAGCCAGTGCAATCGCTGCCTGACGCTGAAGTATTACTGACCCAGCTGATCGACCAGCTACGGCCGTCGCTCGGCCCGACTACCGGCCTGATCGGCATTCATACCGGCGGCGTATGGTTGGCCGAACGTCTCCATGCGGCGCTCGGCATTGCGGTTCCGCTAGGCAGCATCGACGTGTCTTTTTATCGCGATGACTACGGTAGCCGAAGCTTGCAGGCTGGCATCAAGAAATCGGCGATCCCTTTTGCTGTCGAGGGCGCCCATGTCGTCATTGTCGATGACGTTCTCTACACCGGACGAACCATCCGCGCCGCGATCAACGAACTGTTCGACTATGGGCGCCCCGGACGCATCGAATTAGCGGTGCTGGCAGATCGCGGCGGCCGCGAATTGCCGATTGCTGCAGATTACTGCGCCCATTCCCTGAGCCTTGCGCCGAGCCAGACGCTCGTGCTCGAACGCGCCGACGATGGTCGCCTCGGTTTGCGGATTACCGAAAAATGAATAGCGCACGCAACCCCCAACTGAACCGCGATGGCGGCCTGCAGCACCTGCTGACGATTGAAGGTCTGCCCCGCGAGGTGATCACCGCCATTCTCGACACCGCCGCACCTTTCACCGAGGTCGCCGAGCGGGAAGTGAAGAAATTGCCGCTGCTGCGCGGCAAGAGCGTCTTCAACCTGTTTTTCGAAAACTCGACGCGGACCCGGACAACCTTCGAAATAGCCGCCAAGCGCCTGTCCGCCGACGTCATCAATCTCAATATCAATACATCGTCGACGACCAAAGGAGAAACGCTGCTGGACACGGTCGATAACCTGGCGGCGATGCAGGCCGACATGTTCGTGGTGCGCCACGCCTCTTCCGGCGCGCCCTACCTGATCGCGCAGCATCTGGCTGCCACCGGGCGCGACCACATTCGCGTCATCAATGCCGGCGACGGCCGTCATGCGCACCCGACGCAAGGCCTGCTCGACATGTACACGATTCGCCACTACAAGAAGGATTTCACCAACCTGACGGTGGCGATCGTTGGCGACATTCTGCATTCGCGCGTCGCGCGCAGCCAGATTCATGCGCTGACAACGCTCGGCGTTCCCGAGGTGCGTGTCATCGGACCCAAGACATTGTTGCCCACCGACGTCGAGCGTCTTGGCGTGCGCGTCTTCAACGATATGCGCAGCGGATTGCGCGGCGTCGACGTGGTGATGATGCTGCGTCTGCAGAACGAGCGCATGAACGGTGCATTGCTGCCAAGTACCCAAGAATTTTTCAAGTATTACGGACTGACCCTGGATAAGCTCGAACTGGCCAAGCCCGACGCAATTGTCATGCACCCGGGGCCGATGAACCGGGGTGTCGAAATCGATTCCGCCGTTGCCGACGGACCGCACGCGGTGATCCTGCCGCAGGTGACTTTCGGCATTGCCGTGCGCATGGCGGTGATGAGCATGTTGGCGAGGTCCTGATGAAAATCCACATCAAGAACGGCCATGTCGTCGATCCCTTCAATGGCATTGACCGGATCGCCGACGTCTTTATCGCCGCCGGCAGGATTGCCGCGGTCGGCTACGAACCGGCAGGGTTTCAGGCCAACAGCGTGATCGACGCCAATGGCCTGGTGGTATGTCCCGGGCTCGTGGATCTGGCGGCGCGACTGCGCGAACCGGGCTTCGAATACAAGGCGACGCTCGATTCGGAAATGGCCGCCGCTGCCGCCGGCGGTGTGACCAGTCTCGCCTGCCCGCCGGATACTGACCCGCCGCTGGACGAGCCGGGGCTGGTACAGATGCTTAAATATCGCGCCCGCCATCCGAACTTTGCCCATGTCTTCCCGATCGGCGCGTTGACCGTGAAACTGGCCGGCGAACGGCTCACCGAAATGGCAGAACTGGCCGAGGCCGGATGTGTCGCCTTTGGCCAGGCCAATACCGCCGTACTCGACACACAGGTATTGCTGCGTGCCTTCCAGTATGCCGCCACCTTTGATTTCCCGGTCTGGCTGCAGGCGCAGGATCCTTACCTGGCGCGCGCCGGTGTCGCCCACGACGGCGAAGTGGCGGCGCGGCTTGGCCTCACCGGCATTCCGGTGGCGGCGGAAACGGTTGCCTTGGCAACGATTTTGCAACTCGCCCGGGAAACCGGCGCTCGGGTCCACATCAATCGCATCTCCAGCCGCATCGGTCTCGAAATGATCGTCAGCGCCCGCGCCGCCGGCATTGCCGCCACCTGCGACGTCGGCGTGCACTATCTGCACTTATGCGAGAACGATGTCGGCTATTTTGATCCACACGCCCGGCTCGATCCGCCATTGCGGGCGCAGAGCGACCGCGACGCGTTACGCCAGGGCCTCGCCGACGGCAGCATCGATGCGCTCTGTTCCGATCACGCGCCGGTCGATGACGATGTCAAGCAGGTGCCTTTTGCCGAGGCCGAGCCGGGCGCGACCGGACTCGAGTTGTTGTTGCCGCTGACGCTGAAATGGGCAAGCGAGATGAAGTTGCCCTTGAGTCGGGCCCTGCCACGGATCACCAGCGACGCTGCGCGCATTCTTGGCGTTCCGGCCGGCACCCTGTCGGTCGGCAGCGCCGCCGACATCTGCGTGTTTGATCCGCAGGCGACGCTCAGAATCAGCCGCGAAACGCTGAAGAGCCAGGGCAAGAACACGCCCTTCATTGGTTACGAACTGGCCGGAAGAGTGCGGTATACGCTCATCGACGGGCATCTGGCTTACGATGGTTCGTGGGACTAAGTGTCGCGGAACTAAGGTTCAAGCGCAGAAAGCTCGAGCCGATCATTGACCAGCGGCGGGCACCAATAGTAGCCACCGGTGACCGGCCGGGAAAACTGGAACAGCGCGTCGACAATGCCATCGTCAAGACCGACCATCCGCCCCATCATGGCATCGAATCGGTCCAGGGAGTTCACGTAGGCGACAAACTCCAGGCCCTGTTCGCGCCCTGAATCCCACGGTAACGAACGGCGCACCATGAAAGCCGGCGGATCGTAGTCTTCTTGCGCCGTGCGCTTGACATGGGCGCTTGCCGGCGCCTCCTCGATTTCCTCGTTGCTGTCGCGGCAGCGGCCGATCATGGCGTCACCGCGGATATTGCCAAAGCCGGCGAAGCCGCGCAGGTCATGCACCCAGCGCTGCACGGCGACAAAGCTGGAGCCGGTCATTCCGGCGCCTTCAGCCACCAGGGCTGCGGCAACGGCGTCATCGCCGGTCGGATTCTCGGTGCCATCTTCGTAGCCAGTCAGGTCGCGGCCAATGTCATACTTGAAGGTATCGAGGACATCGTCGAGTTCGAACGAAGCTTCGAGCGCCGCGAGCAAGCATTTGCTGCGCTCGAAAATCCTGCCGCGGCTCTCGCCATTCACCAACACCCACAGGGCAGATTGCGTCGTAGGCACGGTGGCGCCGGTGCCGCTCAGCGGCGGAAAACTGCGCAACCCGGGTATGGAAGTGGCGGACTCTTCCAGCAGAGGCTGACCAATGCCAAATACATCGGAGGCCGGGTCGTACGCTTCGCGCAGACAACGCAGACTTGCCGCAGACTCGGTGCCGGGTCGCGAGCGAAAAATCATCGTGCGCCGCAAAGCGGGAAGCGGCGCAAGGATGCCGGGTTGGGCGAGGTTTTTTGCCATCATGACTCCTGTCATCGGAAACATGAGCAAACATAGCGCAGGCAGGCGTTTGCTTGCAAGCACCTGCTCAGGGCGGGCGTCGCGGCGGCTTTAACGAACCGGCGACTAGGTCGTGCCGGCCCATAGCTCGACAACGAGTTCTGCCAGCTGATCGAATTCCTCGCGCCGGGCGGTGGAACGGCGACCTGCCAGCGCGATGGTCCGGTGCGGTGCCGAAGCTGCCAGAGCCGGCGTGGCGAGGCCGGTCTTGTCCAGCAGCCCGCTGCGCACGGCCATCTCTGGCAACAGGGCGATGCCCATGCCGGATTCGACCATCTGCACCAGCGTCAGCAAGCTGGTCGCCTCGATGCTTTCGTCATCCCTCGCCGATTTCCTCGGGCATGCCGCCAGCGTATGCTCGCTCAGGCAGTGGCCTTCCTCGAGCAGCAGCAGGCGACCGGCAAGTGTCGTCGAGATCGTCAGGCGCTTGCCGAGCAATACCGGATCGTCCGCCGCAGCGACCAGACAGAACGGGTCGTCGAAGAGCGGCTGTACCAGAAAATTGGCGGTGTCGTAAGGCAGCGCGATTAGCGCGATTGATCTGGAGCCGGCACAATGCGCTCCGACATCACCGCAACCGACGTAACCACAAAGGAGTTCATCATGGCAAGACCGGCCATGGGCTGGGCATCGATTTCGAGATGCGCCAAGGTCCTATTACGCTGGTCAACCTGACTCAAGTTGATGCC
>CAISUK010000072.1 GCA_903888645.1 uncultured Pseudomonadota bacterium
AGGGCGACCCGGGCGCGTACATGAACCGCTCCGAGCTGGAGGGCAACCCGCACCTGGTCCTCGAAGGCATGATCATCGGCGCGTACGCGATGGGCGCCAGCCGCGGATTTGTCTACTGCCGGGCTGAGTATCTGCTGGCGATCAAACGGCTGAACATCGCCATCGAACAAGCTTACAAGTACGGATTGCTCGGGAAGAATCTGTTCGAGAGCGGATTCGGCTTCGATCTCGAAGTGCGGATCGGCGCTGGAGCGTTTGTCTGCGGCGAGGAAACAGCGCTCATGCGCAGCATCGAAGGCCGCCGCGGCCAATCGCAACCGCGACCGCCGTTCCCGGCGCAGCGCGGGCTTTGGGGTAAGCCGACCAATATTAATAATGTCGAGACCTGGGCGGCGCTCAAACCGATTCTCCTGCGCGGAGCCGCCTGGTACGCCGGCATCGGCACGGAAAAGACGAAGGGCACGAAAGTCTTCGCGCTGGCGGGCAAGATCAAGAACACCGGCCTGGTTGAAGTCCCGTTCGGCACAACGTTACGCGACATTATTTTCGAAATCGGCGGAGGCATCCCCGACGGCAAGGAGTTCAAGGCTGTGCAAACCGGTGGCCCGTCGGGTGGCGTGGTTCCGTCGGAGCACCTCGACACCCCCCTCGAGTATGAGTCGCTACAGAAACTCGGCTCGATCATGGGCTCAGGTGGACTGGTCATCATGGACGAGGATTCATGCATGGTGGATGTGGCGCAGTTCTTTATGGAGTTCTGCTGTGACGAAAGCTGCGGCAAATGCCCACCCTGCCGCGTCTGCACGCGCCAGATGCTCAACATTCTGGAACGGATCAAGAAGGGTGAGGCGGAACTTGACGATCTGAAGAAGCTCGAAGAGCTAAGCGTTGTCGTTAAGGACGCCAGCCTGTGTGGCCTGGGTCAGACAGCGCCCAATCCCGTGATGACAACGCTGCGCTATTTCCGCAAGGAATACGAGGAGCACATCCGCGAACGCCGTTGCACAGCAGGCGTATGCGAGGATCTGTTTCTGTCGCCGTGCGAGAATACCTGCCCGGTGCACATGAACATTCCCGGCTACCTGCAACTGATCAAGGAAGACCGGCTCGATGAGGCGTTCGAATTGGTGGTGTTGGACAATCCACTGCCCGCGTCCACGGGCCGAGCATGCCAGTATCCGTGCGAGAATCGTTGTCGTCGCAAGACGATCGACACCGCCATCAATATGCGTGAAGTGCATCGTTATATCGCCGATACGATCTTCAAGAAGACCACCGCTGAAAAGATTGTCAAACGATTCAAAAAGCGAAAGATGGCCGCAACGGGCAAACGCATCGGCATTGTTGGCTCCGGCCCGGCGGGACTCACAGCGGCGTTCTACCTCGCGCTGCTGGGGCACAAGGTTACGGTGTACGAGTCCGCCGAAAAACCGGGCGGCATGCTGCGTTCTGCATTGCCGGATTATCGGTTGCCCACGGAGACGCTGGACCACGAACTGGCGTTGATTCGCGGCGTGGGCGTCCAGTTTATCTGCAGCAAAACGCTCGGTCGCGACGTCACTCTGAAGAAACTGACCAAGGATCATGATCTCGTTTTCCTAGCCATCGGCGAGAAGGTAGAAGGCGCCGTGGCCCAGAAACTCGGCTTGGAACTCAACAAGTCCGGCACGATCAAGGTGGATCCATGGACGCTCCGAACCAGCAATCCGAAGGTGTACGCAGGCGGCGACGTGGTCACGGGCGCAGCCAATATGATTACGGCCATGGGGTTTGGCAAGAAGGCGGCAGCGCTCATTGACCGGCAGTTGGTCGGCGTGGATCGGTTCCGTCAATTATGGCCGAAGCTCGAGTATGACAACACAATTCCACAGCACACCCCGGAAGCTCCGCGCAATGAGGGCAAGATCGTTCCCTGCGAAGCGCGCCGGAAGAGTTGGAAAGAAGTCTCTCATACCCTCAGCGCCTGGGAAGCCAAGGCCGAAGCGATGCGCTGTCTGCGTTGTGACATCAAGGCGCATCCCAGGGAAGTAACGGCTCCCCATTCTCATGAACAGAACCAGCAGCCAGTGGTGAAACAATGATCGCGCCCAAGCAAATTACAGTCACGATTAACGGCAAACGCTGCGGGGGCCAGGAGGGTCAGACGATCCTGCAGATCGCCCAGGCCAACGACATCTATATCCCCACGCTCTGCTACATGAAACATCTCTCGTCATGGGGCGGTTGCCGCCTCTGCGTCGTCGAGATCGCCGGTAGTAATAAGGTCGTGCCGTCCTGTTCAACCCCGGCCACCGATGGCTCCGAGGTCATCGCCAGCAGCCCACGACTGCATCATCTCCGCCGGAATACACTGGAGTTGTTGTTCAGCGAGCGCAACCACGTCTGCCCGATCTGCCCGATGAACAATGGCGATTGCGGCCTGCAGCACCAAGGG
>CAISUK010000073.1 GCA_903888645.1 uncultured Pseudomonadota bacterium
AAACCATGGCCGACCACTCCCTCGTTGCCTTGCTATACCAAAAGCACTTCGGCGAACTGCTCCGGTTCCTCTCGAAGCGCGTCGGCTGCCGCGAACTTGCCGCCGATCTGGTGCATGAATTGTTTCTCCGTCTGCTGGCGAGCGGTGACACCGCGCCCAATATCCGCCACCAGCGCGGCTTCCTGTTCCGCTGCGCGCACAACCTGGCGGCAGAAGCTGCCCGCACGCCGCGGTGGCGCGATACCGCCCGATCCGACGATGCAACGGATGAGTGGCAGGGTGAAGTAGCGCAATCCCCCGAACGGCAGTGCGATGACAAACAAACCGTGGATCGACTGCTCGATGCGGTCGGCAATCTGCCGCCGCGCTGCCGCGAGGTATTTGTCCTCCACAAGTTCGACGACCTGTCCTATCCCGAAGTCGCCCGGCAATTGGGCATTTCGGTGAGCATGGTTGAAAAGCACATGATGCGCGCCCTGGCCGACTGCCGCGCCGCCGTTGTTACCCCGCGCCCCGGAATGCCGCGGCGGGCAGATAAGACATGAGCGAGACGCCGTCTTCGCCCCAAGCCAGCGCCACGCCGGCCGACGAAGCCCTGCGCTGGTTTGTGCGCACTCGTGCCAGTGATTTCAGTGACGCAGAAAGTCAGGAACTCAATCGCTGGTTGTCTGCCGATCCGGCCAACCGGCAAGCCTTCGCCGACTTGCGCTCGACATGGCGAGAGCTGGATGGCATCAAGGCGCATCTGCCGCATCGGAAAGTCTGCGCCAAGTCAGCCGCCATCCGGCCTCGCCGCCCGGCCTGGTTGCTGCCGCTAGGCAGTGCGCTTGCCAGCGCAGCGCTTCTGGTGGCCGTTCTGGTGCCCCACGAAGACGTAATTCTCAGCTTCGATGCGCCGCCGGGAGAGCATCGCGAAATCACGCTGGCCGATGGCAGCCAGCTGGCGCTGGATGCGGACAGCAAGGTCACCGTTACGGAATCGATCCCGCCGCGCATCATTCTCCTGCAGGGCAGCGCCTACATCGACGTCAATGACAAGAGTTCCGGCCAACTGGAAGTTCGCGTCGGCGCCACGCGCATTCGCGACATCGGCACGCATTTTTCGGTATCCAGGCGCGCCGATCGCGGCAGCGTCGCCGTCGCCGAAGGGCAAGTCGAGGTCATGCTGGATCAGCGGCTGGTCATGGTGACCGCGGGGCACGGCGTCGACTTCGATGCAAACGGCATCGTTGCCGAAAGTGTCATCGCCGCCAACGACGTCGCTCCCTGGCGGCTCGGCCTATGGCACTTCAACGCCACACCGCTGGCGGAAGTGGCCGGCGAATTGGCCCGTCAGCAACGCATCCAGCTGGACTTCCCCGATGCCAAGGTCGCCGCGCTTACCGTCAGCGGCAGCTTCCCCATCCGCGAACCGGACAAGGTGCTCTGGGCGGTCGCGCAGGTGCACGCCCTCAAACTCAAGCGGCTCGGCGATCGCCACTACGAATTGCGGCGGGGCTGAGCAGACCCTGCGACGATTTGTCACATGAGGCGTTTGCGCGTTCGCACACTCTCCACTATCTGACGGGCTGCCGTGGGGGCAGCCGCCTCATCGCCTCAGGGAGAGCAACGCCATGCCACGCCGGACCACCCGTTTGTCCCGTTCGACACTATCCATCGCCGTCGCCGTCGCCGCCGCACTCAGCCTCGTCACCGTCGCGCCACTGCATGCGCAAACGGCGAAGACGACACTGCAGATTTCCGCCCAGGACCTCGGTCCGGCGCTGGATGCACTGGCGGCGCAATCCGGCGCGCACCTGCTCTACTCGCCCGAGGCGGTCAAGGGCAAGAAGGCGGCGGCGCTGGCCGGCGCATTGGGCGTCGAGGAAGCCTTGAACCGGCTGCTCGCCGGATCCGGGCTGATCTGGTCCACGACTGGCGATGGCGTCTATGCGATCAAAGTGGCTGCCGCCGCGCGCGCAGAAAAAACCACGGAACTATCGCGCATCGAGATTATCGGCGCAGCGCTGGCCAATGATTACGTCGTGCCGAACGCTTCCACCGCCACCAAGACCGACACGCCGATCATGGAAACGCCCATGAATGTGCAGGTGGTGCCGCAGCAGGTTCTTGAGGACCAAAAGGCCAATACGCTGACCGATGCCTTGGCTAACATCAGCGGTGTGGTGTCGTCTCGCAAAGCTATTCTGTACGCCACTCCCGGGGAACAGATTACGTTGCGCGGCTTTGCTCCGACAGGCAGCCCGGGCAACAACGCCGGTGCGAATCTGCTGACCGACGGCGTTCGCTTCGAGGGCTCGGGTGGTTTGGTACAGATGGCAAACGTGGACAGCATCGAGGTGCTCAAGGGGCCTGCCGCGATCCTGTACGGACGCATGGAGCCTGGCGGTGTGGTCAACGTCGTGACCAAAAAGCCACTCGAACAGGCCTACCACGCCATCGAACAGCAAATTGAATCGTGGGGAACCTACCGAACACGGATAGACAGCACGGGTGCCATCGACGAAAACAAAAGCCTGCTGTATCGCGTCAATGTTGCCTATGACAATCAGGAATCCTGGCGGGACGGCGATGTTCATGATACGGCAACTTTTATCGCTCCGTCCTTGCTATGGAAAATCAGTCCGCAAACCCAGTTGGGGGTGAACCTCCTCCACAACGAGAGTAAAGGAAACGCTGACTTTCAGGCCACTCCGTTTGAGAATGGACATCCGACTGTTCTCCCCTGGCAGCGCAATCTGAACGGTCCATCTCCCACAAGCAACAAAACCGACTCAATCGATTTGGCATTGAGCCATCAATTCAATGCGGACTGGTCGATCAAGGCCAAGCTGACTCATGGCGAAAATAGCTATTCGGGTTACATCATGGCAGCGGATTTCTTGTTCTTATCCGGGGCTGACTGGATGGCTGGTCAGGGATTGACCTTCTATGATTCGTCCGCAAAAAACGATTTCGTCAATTTTGATTTGACCGGGCACTTCAACACGGCTGGCATCAAGCATACCCTGCTGGTTGGCGCAGACACAACCCGCAACACCGGTACATTCATCACCGGCTACGATGACTTTACGATGTCATACGTCCCTTTCAATGTCTTCGGGCCGATTCCCAATACATTGCTTTCCCCAGATCTCGCCAATGCGCGCAGAGCAAATTACAAACTCGACCAAAATGGACTGTATCTGCAAGATCAGATCGAACTTGCGAATGGCTTTTTTGTGACGGCAGGACTAAGGCAACAAAAATACGTCACTCACGTCGAGGACAATACAGCGCCCAATACGGACAAAACCGAGTCTAAAGTTACTCCGCGTGTGGGCATTTTGTGGCGAGCACAGCCTTGGGTTAGCTTGTTCGGCAGTTACACGGAAAGCTTTGGCGCGGGATCGGGGCAGCTATACCCTGGAACGCCGATGCCGGCCACAGACGCAAAGCAATACGAAACTGGCGTGAAGGTCGAATCGGCGGATGGCAAAGCCAGAGGCACCCTGGCCTATTTCGACATCACCAAGACCAACATCGCAACCCAGGATCTTGCACATGCGGTCCCACTCGGCAAATGGTCCGTTCCAATCGGCGAAGCGCGCAGCAAAGGCGTGGAACTCGACATTCAAGGTGAAATCCGGCCCAACTGGAACGTCGTGTTCGCCTATGCCCATACCGATGCAAGGATTACTGAAAGCAATTCCAATCCGTGGCAGGTGGGCGACAGGCTCGCCAACGTGCCCGCCAACATGGCCAGCCTGTGGACGACTTACGCCTTTCGCCAGCAGGATGTTTCAGGCTGGAAAGTCGGCGCAGGCGTAAATTGGCGTGATGCGGCGATGGCAGAGCGCGGCGGCCCTGACGCTCCGCAACAATCGTACACGCCAGGCTATTGCGTGCTGAATGCCATGGCCAGCTACGTGTTCAAGACAGGCGGAAAAAAATGGACTGCCCAGTTCAACATCAACAATCTGCTGGACAAGAAATACTGGACTGTTTCCAGCGCTGGCGGTGGCATTGCCTACCTCAACTACGGCGATCCACGTTCGGCCACGGCCTCGCTGAAACTGGAGTTTTAAGCCGGGTCGGCAAAGTCACGCACTACGCGAGTGCTTGAATGACCCGCCCGTTCTGGGTGCGGCTGCATCGCTGGGTCGGGCTGGCGATGACGGCCTTTCTCATCATCACGGCGCTGACCGGCAGCCTGCTGGCCTTCAAGACGGAAATCAACGAGGCCATCGGGGCGCGACCGTCGCCGCACATTGCTGTTCAGGATAAGCCGCTGCTCGACGCCTTCGCCTTGCGCGATCGCGCCGTCATGCTGGAACCGCGCGGCGAGTTCGGCCAGCTGCCCCTGCAGGTCAATGCCGACAGGGTTTTCGAAATCCAGGTCTATGGAAGCATCGATCCATCCACCGGGCAGCGTCATGAGCTTGACTACGCCGCGCTGCAACTCGATCCTTACAGTGGCGAACTGATCCGCCGCATCGGCCGCGATTCGTTTGGCCAAGGGCCGCTGTGGCCGATCACCCGGGACAACGTGATGAACCTGGCTTATGCGCTGCACACGCGTCTGGCCATTCCGGGGAATGCCGGCGTCTGGACACTGGGCATTGTCGCGATTGCTTGGACGCTGGATTGTTTCGTCGGGTTCTACCTGACCCTGCCGCAGCACCGCTTGGCCCCGACAATGGGCCTGCCGGGCCATGCCCGTCGGCGCAGTTGGCTCGGCCGCTGGACGCGGGCTTGGGCGCCTTCCTTTCGCGGCCGAACCTATCGGATCCATTTCAAGTTGCACACGGCGGCCAGTCTATGGACCTGGGGGATGCTCCTGGTCTTTGCCTGGTCGTCGGTTTATTTCCAGCTCGGCCAGCAGGTCTACCAACCGGTGATGTCTCTCTTCGGCATGCGGCCGATCATGGAGGAGCTCTACAACCAGCCCGATCTCGCGAAACCCAGGCCGCCCAGCCTGAGCTGGCGCCAGGCGGCCACCATCGGCGCACAACTTGCTGCCGAGCGGGCGCCAATCGAAGGCTTCTTGCCGATGCAGCCGCTCCGTCTGCAATATGACGAAGCCACCGGCACTTTCATCTACTCGATAGCCAGCAGTCGAAGTCCCGCGGCAGACAGCCCGGGTACCCATATCGTCTTCGACGGCGACACCGGCAAGTTATGGAAGGTATTCCATATCACCGGCCAGGACGGGGGTACGACATTCACCTCGTGGATTGCGCTGCTGCACATGGCGCAGATTTGGGGACTGCCGCTGAGAATTTTCGTTTGCTCGATGGGACTGGTGATCACGCTGCTCTGCGTCACCGGTGTCACTATCTGGCTTAAGAAGCGCAAGGCAAGACGCAATTCGATGCAGCAGCGCACCCGGCTCGAGGTCGTTACTCTGCCGCCTGAGTCGCAATGAAGTGACGGCGGCTCGCGGCGACCGGTAGGCGCCGTGGCAGGGATGTTTTTCACGATCCCTAGTGCGCCGGCGGCAGGCGACCGCTGTGGCGCTCAACCAGTGCGCAATGCCCCAGCCAGCACTGCCAGCGGGACAGCTTCAATGTCCTCGGCGAGACGGTAACGTTCGGCACCCGGATAGACGACCCAGCGTTTCTCAGGCTTGAGATCGGCGCAGGCGGAATGGAAGCCGCGCTCGACCTTCGGCGCCAGGCTGCGCTTGATTTCGACTGCCCAGAGGCGTCCGTCCGGCCAGGCGAGCAGCAGGTCGATTTCGGCGCCGCCGCTGCTGCGATAGAAATAGGCCTGGACATTGGCATCGGCGCCGGCGAGCAGGTTCTCGACGACGAAACCTTCCCAGCCGGGGCCGACGACGGGATGGGCGAGCAGCGTTTCCTTGTCGGGAATGTTGAGCAGAGCATGAGTAATGCCGCTGTCGCGGATGTAGACCTTGGACGACCTGACCAGCCGCTTGCCGACATTGGCGTGCCACGGCGGCAGGCGACGTACCAGCAACAGGTCGACCAGCAGGCCGAGGTAAGCACCGGCTGTTTTGGTGTCGACCCCAAGGTTGCGCGCGAACTGCGCAGTGTTGAGCAGTCCGCCCTGGTGATGGGCGAGCATGGTCCAGAAACGGCGCAGGGTGTCGGCGGCGATGCGCGGGCCGAACTGGGGAATATCGCGTTCGAGATAGCTGCGGATGAAGTTCTGTCGCCAGCGCAGGCTCTGCACCTCGTCGGGAGCGAGCAGGCTTTCCGGAAAGCCGCCGCGCAGCCAGAGTTGGTCGAGCGGCCGGTCGCGGACTTCCAGCACGTAAAAGGGTGTGAGCTCCAGATAGGCGACGCGTCCGGCCAGGGTTTCCCCGGATTGCTTGAGCAGGTCGAGCGTGGCTGAGCCGAGGAGCAGATATTGCCCGGCGCGACGCCCGGCGCGGCGGGCACGGTCGATCAGACCACGCAGTACCGGGAACAGACCCGGCGTGCGATGGACTTCGTCAAGGATGACCAACTTGTCAAGATGATCGGCGAGATACAGTTCCGGCTGCGCGAGCTTGGCGCGATCCTGCTCCGATTCCAGATCCAGATAGATCGCGGTGCGATCCCGGGCGATCTCCAGCGCCAGCGTGGTCTTGCCTGACTGGCGTGGCCCAAACAGCACAACGGCCGGCGAATGGTCGAGGGCTTCCGCCAGTTGCGGGGCAAGGTCACGTTTCATCATTGCAATTATGGATTATCATTCCATGATTTGCAATGATATTACCCAGGGATTCGCGCTCTGCGTTCCGGCCCCTCGTGACGACCTCTTGTTTGGCCCGCGGCGGTGCGCCCCCGGCCACGCGCCATCGCGCCTTGCCGCGAGGCACTCACCCGCCGGTGTTCTTCCCCAACACGAGGCAACTATTTCGCGTGGTCGCTCGTCGGCGGAGCGGCTATTGACGCTTATGTCGGCGCCTTAGAAGTCGAGCGAGACGCCGGCGTTGATCGAACGGCCCGGCGCACGAAGCGGTTTGGGTGGCGTCCCCGCCATCATGTCTGCGCTGGCGTACTCCAGGCCGCCCAAGGGCAGGTTGTATTGACGGTCGAACAGGTTGTCGACGCCGGCATCGAGGCGGATCGATTTCGACACCTTGTAGCTGGTGCGGAAATTGGCAATCGCATAGCCGGCGACGGGCTGCTCGGCACGGACGGCGCTCACCTTGTCTTTGGCGCTGACCAAAACAGCTTCAAGGGTATTGCTCCACGAACCCAGGCGGTGATCCAAAGCCAAGTGCGCATTCAAAGGCATGATGTTGTAGAGATTGTCGCCATTGTCGGCTTTGCCTCGAACGTAGCTCAGCACGGCTCGTGCGGTCCAGTCGCCGCCGGCCCGACCAAGGTATTTCTTGCCCGAGACGTCGACGCCGTAGAGTTTTACGTCCTGGTTGGCAAACTGCAAGGACTGACGCCCAACCAGCATGGGCATGTTGTAGGGGTTGATGCTGGTATTTGGCACGGCGTTGATGTAATCCTGCACATAGGTGTAGAACGGCGCCACTTTCAACTGCCAGTCGCGCCCCTCGGCATCGTGCCAATCCGCGTTCAGCTTGACGCTGTAGGCCACTTCCGGCTTGAGATCGAGACTGCCGACATAAGAGTTGAGATCGCCGAACCAGTTGTTCATCAAACCCGCCATCATGGCCTCGTTGGACCAGGTGTAGCGCTCATGCAGATTGGGGGAACGCGTCTTGCGCGAAATGCCGATGTCGTAAGTTTCGCGGCTGCTTTCGACGTAACGCGCCGATGCGGTGAGATCCCAATTGATATCGTTGCGCTTGTGATCCCTGGCATTGAATGCATCGGCGTCTGTCTTGTAGGTCGAATCGGCATAGGGCGTAAAAACCATATTGCCCATCATGTCCATGCCCATGTATCCGCCGTCAGCTGCCGAGTGGTAACCCTGCACATTGCCCGTATTCATGTTGACCCGCTCGACGCGAGCGCCCAGTTGCGTGTTCAGCTTTTCACTGACCTTGTTGTCCAGTTCGGCGAACAGGGCCAGGCGGTCCCGCTTGCCATCGCGGATATTCCAGAAATCATGTGGCGCCATGAAGCCCGAAGCCAGCGGCGGCCACCAGTCATCCAGGGCGTAGCGATGGAACTCATGGCCAAAGCGAGCCACTTGAGTGTTGCTCAGTGGGGTGGTGGCGACAATCGAATAGCCGAGGTCCACTGCATCGGTGTCCATCGGCATCTGCCCACCCTTCTCGGGCAGGATGTCCATCTTGTGACGGACGTGCTGGCGGAACGCCCGCGCCTCCAGACCGCCCCAGGCGAACACCCCGTTGTAGGCGGCATTGAATGACAAGCTTTTGTTGTAGATCATGTCCATGGCTTGATTGGGGAAGCCTTGCACCGGAATGTCTTGCCAGCCAATGTCGAGGGTATAGAGATCGGCACCGGACTTGGCAGCGAATTTCACGGCGTTGTTGCGCACCTTGTAACGACTGGCGCCGACTTGTTTGCCATCGCCGTCTTTGTAGTTGTCGGCGTCTACCGTGTTGCCGACGTAGCCGATGCTGTAATTTTCGGAAGCCAGAGCGGCACGAACGCTGGCGCCGGTCACGGCGCCGTTGCTGCGGTAAAAGGCCGTCAGGATGCCCGATGTCTTCGTGCCCTGGCCGGGCGCGGCAAAGGTGGGCGGCGCGGATTTCACCGCAATCGCACCACCGATGCTGTCGCCACCTTGACTCACCGGAACGACCCCGGCGAATACATTGACTTGGCTCAGCGCTGCCGGATCGATGTAGGACAGCGCCGGGTTCATGTGGTTGGGACAGGCGGAAGTGATGGTCATGCCATCCACGGAAATTCTCAGCCGGTCGTCGGCCAAACCATTGATCACTGGCAGGCTAGACACACCGCCACCGGTATAAAAACTCAGTCCGGGGGTACCGTCCAACAGTGTGGCCGTGTCGTTGTTGGCGAAGCTGCGTGCATCCAGGGCTTCGCCGCGCAAAGACGAGCCAAAGATGGGCTGACTCGGACCGATGCGTTCTCCTGTCACCGTGATGGTCGGGAAAACCGGCGTCGCTTCCGGTGATTGGGCCAAAGCAATATTCGTAATGAGGGCGCTCGCTACTGCGATTGCCATTGGCGTTCTTGCCGAACCAATTTGCCTGGCTAGCTTGGAAGTACAGTTCATATCGATTCCCCTTTTCACAAAATATGGACGACGCAATTAACGCCTGAAACAGCTTGCTTGAACTCCCCCGGGACCTTCGGACATTGCGTGCCAGCGATGATCAAGTTTCTGTGTCATTACGCATGTCGTTCCCAGGTTCCACTCAGGTTTATTGACTTCTCGATACCTGTCCGGGAAGACTACCCGGCGAAAATACGGCGGAGTATACCGATCAACAAATGCCATGAACATGCGACCAATTGTCGCACCACCATGTCGTTACGCACCGTGGTCTCTGGCATCAATCTGCGTCTCGCTGACTACGGAAATCCGCGTTCTGCATCAGTATTGTGGATTGCAAATGCTGACGAGAAATCAGCATCGATTCGGGCCATACGGCAATACTATTCAGCGGCGTCAGGCCTCATCAAGTTGCTGCAGCGCTATAACGCCGCGGCTCCTCGCCGATTGCATTTGCCTCAGGCGCAAAGGCCGTGGGCTCGACGCCCCTGGCCAGAAAGTAATCGACGTACTGGCGATCCACCCGGTCGATATGGTCAACCAGCCATGACTTGATGAAGGCGACCAGGTCGATGCAGCGCTTTTCCTTCAATAGCCGATGGCGCAGAATATCCACCGTATCGACAAACCGCTTGTGTTCGGCAATGTGCGCGGCGGTGTGCGGGTAATGCAGCATGCGCATCATGCTTTCTTCGACCGAGAAATGGACGTGGGCGTATTCGGTCAAGGAGTCGAGAATGTCGAGCGACGCCACGCGTTCGAGATCGGTTCCCGACCAGCCCTGCATCTCACCGAGCAATTCAAAGAGCCGTCGATGCTGCAAATCGATCTCGGCGATGCCGATGGCAAATCGCTGCAGAATCGGGTCTGTCAAGTTGTCTACGACGTTGTCCATGGCGCGGTCACAATTCCGGAATTTCCGCATCGGGAAAGCGGCTGACTATAGCGTCGGATGGCTTTGCTTGGAATGTGACAAATCGTCGCAGGGGAATGTTGCGCCAGCACTTTACCGGTTTGCAGGACAGTTCAAGATCGCAGTGAATACGCTGTAACACCCGGCCTGACTGCTGATTATGCCTTCGTCATTACGCGAACCGGACTCACGCACTGCGGCAACGGCTGAAAATGACATCGCGCCCTTGGCGGGCGCGATGTTCATGCGAGAAACAGAAGCTCAGAAGCCGATGCGCGCACCCAGCGATGCCGTGTACTTCGGCGCCAGTTGATAACCGTTCAGGTACTGGTAGATCGGCAACTGCACGAAGGCGAACAGCTTGACCTTGTCGCTCACCGGAAAAGTAACGCCCGGGCTGAGGTAGGCGATGCGGCCACCTGTGTTGTCGTCGATGGCGAAGGCACCTGTGCCATCACCAAGGTAGTCCTTGCTGATGAAGCGCGTATTGATCTGCAGTTGCGGCGTGAAGCCGGCGATGCTCATGTAGCGCACGCCGAAGTTAACATTCAACGAATGGCCCGGCTTGTAGTCATTGGTGTGTTTCACCACGGTCTGATAGACGCCCTGGGCAAAGTAGTCCCAGTCGCGGTTGATGGCTCCCGAGTAGAAGGCGCCGAGGATCAGGTCGGTGCTGCCGGTGCCGGGTTCCAGACCGGGGTCGAGCAGTTCGCCGGCATTGAAGCCACTTGTAAAGGTCTCCGTGTGGCTTCCTGTCGGCAACTTCAAACCAAACTGGACTCCAAAATTATGGTCGGCAAAGCCGGTGTAGCGGAAGATGACTTTGGCATCGCCAATCTTCTTTGTGTCTTGTATGCCGGGGTCGCCGTTGCTATCTAGTCCCGTCGCCGTATCGGGATTCGGCATGCCATTCGTTTCATGCTTACGCACGATGTAAGGTAGCTGAACGTTCACACCCCAGACCGAGGCAAACGCATAATCGAGACCAATCGTGTAGTAGTGGTTCTTGGTATAGGTCTCGTTTTCCGCACCGGTGTTGGGATCGTAAGTGACGGCGTGGCTGCCGCTACGATACTGGTTCTGGTTCACATAGTCGTAGCGAAGGTCCAGCTTGAGTCCCGGGCTCGACGATACACCCTGACTATCCCAGTCGGAACTCAGGGAACAGCCGCAACTGGCACAGGCGAAAGCCGGCAGTGGTGCCAGTGCGACGGTGAGCAGCAATGGAATGGCTGCAACAGTGCGTAAAGCGGCGGGGCGCATGATCGGATCCTTGTGGTCAAGTTGGGGAGAAATGCAGGTTCACATGGTAAACCAAAGTCTCGTCGCTACCCTGCGGCAAATTGTCGCACCCCATTGATTTTATTCGACATGTTTCACAATGTGCGCTATTTTTCCGCACTTGCATCATGAATCCAGCCCAAATCACTCGTGTTGTATCTCGGTCTTGGGTTCCGTGGCACAACGCTCCTTTTTCGCTCAACTTTCCAATTTTCCGATGGAGAACCAACGTGAACAAAACGCTTGCCAGCCTCGCGATGGCGTCAGCCCTCTTTTCAGTCACATTCAGCGCCGCCGCCGAAGTGACTGTGACCGATGCTTGGGTCCGAGGCATGGTCAAGGGCCAGACTGAAACCGGCGCCTATATGACAATCAAGAGCACGGAGCCAACCAAACTGGTCGGTGTCTCGTCGCCGGTGACCAAGGTCGTGCAACTCCACGAAATGAAGATGGATGGCGATGTCATGACCATGCGCCCTCTCAAGTCTCTGGCCGTGCCTGCCGACAAGCCGTTGAGCTTCGGCCCGGACGGCTATCACATCATGCTGATCGACCTGAAGAAGCCTCTGGCCAAGGGCGAGTCCGTTCCGCTCAAGTTGACCTTCCGCAGCCAAGGCGGCAAGAAGAGCAGCGTCGAGGTCAAGGCTGAGGTGCGTGCTCTGACCGAGCCGAGTGCCCCCGCGCCGATGGATCATGCGCACATGCAGCACTGATCGTCTTCGGATGAGAATTCGCCTGATCGGCGCAGCCGCGCTGCTGCTGGCGCTGCTGGCTCCCTGCGCCGTCACTGCAGAGGAAGTAGCGCCTACCTACTTTGGCAAGGATGTCAGCACCGCCAAGATCGGTGGGCCGCTGCACATGACCGACCAGAACGGCCGGCGGCGCAGCTTCGAGGATTTCCGTGGCAAGGTGGTCGTGATCTTTTTCGGTTACACGCGCTGCCCCGATGTCTGCCCGACCACCCTGTCGCGCATGGCCCAGGTGATGAGACTTCTCGGCCCGGATGCTGAGCGTACCCAGGTGCTCTGGGTTACCGTCGATCCGAAGCGCGACACCCAGGCGCTGCTGCACAACTTCATCCCGCACTTCGATGCCAGGTTCCTCGGCCTGCGCGGCACGCTGGCGCAGACCGAGTCGCTGGCCAAGTCCTTCCATGTCGGCTATCAGATACTCAAGTATCAGGGCACATTTCTGGTCGATCACTCGCCCGAGGGTTATCTGATCGACCCTGCCGGCGTCACCCGGCTGAAGCTGCCCTACGACATGACAGCGGAACAGATCGCCGCGGACGTGCGGACCATTCTCGGCCAGCAATAATGCAAAGTACATCTCTCGAGCTGGGGCAATGCCTTCGCGCTGGCGGCCTGAATGCATTCGGCATTGAGTAGCGATGTGTCCATGCCGATTTACCGCATCAGAACCGCACGACACTCCAATTTTGCGAATTTTCAATTTTCAGCATAGCCAAGTTGTCCTCGTGCCCGGTTAATTCCATTGTCGTATTCTTTAGGGACCGCTACCGAAGCACTCGCCCATACAATCACATCAGAACTGAATGCTCCAATTTACCGCCAGCGAGCCTTTGCGCTCAAGCTGGTAACCGTTAACGTTGTCCTTGACCGGTCGCAGCCATTCGATCCCGACATGGTTGCCATTGCGCAGCGCTGCCGTCAGGCCCAGCCCGACATCGCCGAATCGCCCCCCGTAATTCGCGCCGTAGTCACCCGGCCCGATGGGCACGAAGGTGCCACTGAATGAGCCCTTGATCTTGCCCTGGCGGGTGCAGATGCCACGCAAGGAGGCTGCAATTCCGTCGGCAATTTCGTAGCTGCCCCAGGCCGTCGTCTGGAAGATATCGCCGAAAGCAAAGCCCGATTTATTGTGATCTTGCATGCGCAGGGTGCCGCTCAGCTGCGCGCCCCAATGCAGCTTGCCACTGCCCTCCGTATAAGTGAGGCTCGGTTTGAAATCCCAGGTGCCGCTGCCGAGTTGCATGCCGTATTCGATATAGCCAAGCTTATATCCCATGACCGGCCGTAGCTTGACGCCGACATCGCCGGTGGGCGCACTGAGGCCGAGACCCAATATCCACTCGCGTTCCAGATCCCGACGCAATGCAAAGAGGGCGTGAAGTTCGGTATCGCCAATTCCGCCGGTGGTATGCGGATGTCCGGCATGCATGATGGCTGCGCCGACGGGATCTCCCATGCCCGGTGACGGGGGCGATCCATCGAGCGGTCGCATCGACATGTTCATATCGACAAACTGAGGCATCAGCATCAGGGTCACGCTGTCCGACAGCGCGACCATGGCTTCGAGCATGTGCATGTGCATGTTCATGCTTGTCGGCTTGATGTAGCAAGGATCGGTCGCGCAGGCGCCGGCGACAGTGGCTGGGTCTCTGACCGGATGTGTGCCTTGCATGACATCGCCGGCTTGACGACGATACATGTAGCGATAGCCGAGCATCCACTCGCCCTGGTGTTCCAGCATGTGGCTGAACAGCACGCCGGCCGGCGCCATGCCGCCATGGCCGAAATGCGTCGCATGGCCGCTGCTGCCAGCATCATGGTCGCTGTGATCAGAGCCGTCGCCGAACTCCCGCCCGGCATGGCTGCCCGCATCATCGAGATCGATCCTGAGCACCGCGTTGAACTGGTGGGACTTGAAATCGGCATAGCTCCCCTCGCCGCCGCCACCCCATTTCAGCGATCCTGCGTGCTTCATGCTCTCATAGCCGAACTCCAAGGTGACTCCCCTGGAAAATCGCTTGGCTAACCATTCGGCTCGATTGAACTCGATGCGTGATACTGGTTGTAAACATTGTTGCCCTTCATGTCGTACATGCCGTAGATGTACGGCGTCGCGTCATGGTCGAGTATGGCGTTGGTCTTGCTGGACGTATAACTCATGCCTGCGGTGATCGTGGTCAGCTTTTGATTGAAATCCCAGCGCCCACCCAAGTTGCCAAACAGTGATTGATAGTCCCGCTCTTGGGATATGCCAAAACCATAATCAGCGATTGCGGTCGTCAATTCCTGACTCAACTTGAAGTCAACTTGCTTGCGGGTCTCGCGCGATGCACCGGACATGGTATGCACTAACTGGTTATCCACACCGCCCGTGACATTTCCATAAAGGTCTGTCTGGAGTGGCTTGAAGTGTGAATCCAGCTTAAGAAACGCATTGATCAGAGGCGATGCGCCCGTGACGACTCCTGGGCTCCAAATGCGATTGCCTTGCATGCTCGCTGGTGCCGTGGCGATGGGGGTGGCACCGGACCAGGTGTCCTGGCTGAAATTGACCACCGCCTTGAGACGTTCCGTGAGCGGCAGCTTCAGGCTGCCGCGCATGCTGTCGGACTCGATGGGATCGAATTTGCTCTTGACTCCACCAAGGTCGCGTTCGCCCTCCTGATAGTGGCCGTACTGGATGTCCAGCGTGGCCCCGTCGGCGGCATTGACGCCCTGCGGCGACATTCCCGGCAAGGCCATCGCCGCGAGGGTCAAGGCCCGCAGAGCCGCGTTTGCCGTCCGTGAGGATCGGGCGCTTCCTGATCGGCGACGATGCATTGGGAGTTGAATGGCGATACTGCGCAACAGTCGCACCAGCAATGCACTGACAGTTCGCTGGCGCGGCTTGCCTCGGCAATGATCAGTAGCAGCCACAGCCGCCTCCTTCCGCCGCGCTGCCGGCCGACGCCGCTTCGCGACTGTTGTAGATGTGGGTGCTCAGCGAGCTTTGCATGGGGTTCGGGTCCAATGCCATCTGCGGCTTGGCCAGAGTGCCGCGTTCCCAGGGTTCGACGGTGCTGCAGGCGGACAGACAAGCGAGCGCCAGACAACAGATCGGCGCGGTCAGTGCCATGCTGAAGCGTTTCATCCGGGTTCTCCCAGGAAAGTCATTCTCTGCATCAAGAGTCATTTCAGAAACCGATCGTTACGCCCAGATTCACCGAGCGCCCCGGCCCCGCCACCGGGCTCAGCTTGGTCGCATCGAAGTTGTATTTGACGAGATCGACGCCGCCGACCGGCAGGGCATAACGACGGTCGAGCAGGTTCGAGATGCCGGCGTCGATGCGCACGCTGCCGGTCTTGTAGCTGGTGCGGACATTCACCAGGGAATAGCCGGGCGTCGGCAGTTCCATGCGCACTTCGTCGACGCGCGTCTTAGCGGCAACGGCCTGCCATTCCAGGGTGCTGTTCCAGCCGGGTACGGTGTGGTTGAGCGCCAGCGTACCGTTGAGCGGCATGATGTTGTAGAGGCCGCCGCCGACGGTGAGGTCGGTGCCGTGCAGATAATTGACGTTGCCGCTCAACCGCCATTCCCCATGGGCATGACCGAGCAGCTTGCTGCCGCTGAGCTCAATGCCATGCAGGCGGGCGTCGTGGTTGAAGGGAACCAGCGCTTCCCGTCCCGGATTGGGCGGCGACGACCAGATGAACCAGTAGGTTTGCGGACTGTTCGGATAGGGATTGGCGCTGATGTAATCGACCACGTAGGAATAGAAGGGCGAGACGTTCAGGCGCCAGTCCTGGCGCTCTTCGTCCTGCAGATCGAGCGTGGCTCGCAGCGTATGCGCGACTTCCGGCTTGAGGTCGACGTTGCCGGCGTAGGAATTGCCGTCGCCGTAAGGCGAATTGATGGCGCCGGCATAGGCGAACTCCGAGGACCAGAGATAGCGTTCGTAGAGATTGGCCGAGCGCGTCTTTCTCGCGTAGCCGAATTCGAGCGCCTTGCTGGGCGAAGGTTCGTAGCGCGTCGAGACGGTGAAATCCCAGTTGCTGTCGACGCGGCGGCGCTCGACACCATTGATCGACAGGGCGTCATTCAAATAGATCCACGAGCCTCCATACATGTCATTGGCCGGGCTGACCATGCCCTGAACGGTTCCGGTGTTCGCCGTGACTTGCTCGAACCGAGCGCCGGCCAGGGCGGTCCACTTGGCGGCGACATTACCCTGCCATTCGGCGAAGAAGGCGAGGCGATCCTCCGTGCCATTGGCGATGTTGTTGGCCGGTTGCGTAGGTAATAGGTCACCGGTGTAGAAATCCTTCGCCCAAGGCTGGCTGAAGCTGCCCGGCACGATGGTGCTGTCGAGCTTCCTCTGCCGGTACTCCTGGCCCACGCGAAGTACATCGTCATGGCCGGCAGCAAGATTGGCCTGAATGCGGAAACCCGCTTCGCTGCCCTGCAATTCTTCGCCGGGCAGCACCCAGCCGAGCGCCGCCTTGTCGTCGAGCAGACCGCGAACCTGCCTAGCATGGTGGCGGAAGGCGCTGGCTTCCAGCGTGCCCCAGGAATAAGTGCCGAGATAGTCGAGGTCGACCGAGCTGACGCGGCCGTCGGTCACGTCCAGCACCTGGCTGGTCGCGACCTGGTGCGGCGAGTCTTCGGCTGTCACGGTCAGCGTCACGGCACCGCGATCGAGCCGCTTGGCGAAGGAGACGGCCTGGTCGCGGCTGCGCAATTCGCTCGCCTGAATCGCTTGCCCGTTGCCATCCTTGAGGTTACCCGAGCGGAGCTGATCGAGGCGATAGGCGATGGCGAAGCCCGACGTTGTTTCGCTGACTTCGGCGCCCATTGCCATGCCGTTGCCATTGCTGCGACCGGCGGCATAGAGGCTGCCGCTCACTTTGGGTTCGGCACCCGAAGTGAATGCCGGCATCGCCGGTCTGCGGAAAGTGGTGTCGGCATCGCCCAGACTGACCGGGCGTAGACCGGCGATGAGCGCCGCCGAAGTGTCGTCTAATGAGGCCGGCCGGACGGTAGCAAAGCTCGACAAGGACGGGAACGGCGACGGGTCTGTCGCCGCGATGCTGCCGACATAGGCGCTGCGGTCCGGCAGTTGCCCGAACAGTGCCGCCATGTCGCGGCGGGCGAAGGCCAGGGTATTGGCCGCGGTTTCGGCGATCGGCCGGCCGGCACGGCTACCGGCCCACAGCGGCGACGTAGTCGTATCACCCCAATCGGCAAAGGCATGATGGCCGCCGTCCGAGAACATCATGCTCCAGGTGAGGTTGACCGTGCTGCTGCGCGCCAGCTGGTAGCCGTTGACGTTGTCCTTGAAGGGTTTCAGCCATTCGAACTTCAGCACGCTGTCGCCCAGGTCCCAGTTGAAACCCAGGCCGAGGTCGTTGTAGCGGCCGCCGTAGTTTTCCGGGCGGTCGTTGGGGCTGTACTGGATGCGCCCAGACGGACCAGTTGCTTGGTAAGTGGCCCAGTCAACGGTGGAAATACTTGCCCCTACCGACCGCATGCGCCCCTTGATCGCCCCCTGGTCGGTGTGGGCAAGACGCAGGAAGCCGGTGAGACTATCGCTGACGCGATAGCCGCCCCAAACCGTGCCCTGCACGACGTCACCGAGCGCGTAGCCCGAGGCGTTGCGGCTCTGCAGTCGCTTGACGCCACTCAACTGGCCGCCCCAGGACCAACGCCCACCCTGGCCGGTGACGGTGAGGCTGGGCAGCAGGTCCCAGGTACCGCTGCCCAATTGCATCGAATAGTCGAGCAGCTCACCGCTCAACATGTTCCAGTGATTTTGATACGGGCTATGCGGATCGACCATGTGTTGCTCGACCGAGCCGGTCGGCACGCTGACGCCGAGGCCCAGATGCACCTCACCCCGATCGGTCTGTTTCAGCTTGAACAGGGCCGCAACCGTGGTGTCACCGAGGCCGCCAGTGCTCATGCGGCTCATGTCCATGGTCATCGGCATGCCGCCGGCAATGTAGGTGTTGATGCCAGCGCCGGGATCCCACTGATACATCATATTGCTGGTATCCCCATAGAATGGCTGCAGGCTCCACAGCCCGCGCATGTTCATGTCCATCGAGACATACTGGGGCATGAACATCAGGGTCAGGGTGTCCGTCGGCGCATACATGATGTCGAGCATGTGCATGCGCATCTTCATCTGGCTGGGCATGTAGCCGCACATCGGCGACGGATCGCCAGGCACCGGCTGCTGGCAGGCGGCGAGAATTTCGGTGTCACCGGCGGCGTTGCTGCCGTGGCGCATGCCGCCGGACTGTTGACTATTCATGACATGGTAATCGACCATGAAATCGCCGGCGGCCATGGTGTGGGCGAACATCACCCCGGCCGGCGCGTCGGCGTGGCCGCTGTGATCATGGCCGGTGTGATCGTGACCGGTGTGCTGGTGCATCGCGTGTTCGCCGTCGACGCTGTCGTTGCCGCGGAACATCGGTTTGTTGGAGAAATCCGACTTGATGGCGAGGTTGATCAGGTTGGACGAATAATCGGCGAAATCGGCCGCACCACCACCGCCCCACTTGAGTTTGCCGGAATGGACGAGGTGTTCGAAGCCCAGTTCCAGCGTGACGCCGCGATCCAGTTTCTTGTTCACCGTGACGCCGACGCTGAGGTCGCCGTAGCCGGCCAGACGCGAATCGCTCGAATAGTAGGTTTCCGGCAGATTGAAGACGCTGAAGTTAAAGGGAGGAGTCGATCGAGCGGGACTCGCGGTGAGGTCGTAGTAGAAATAGGGCTGGTAG
>CAISUK010000074.1 GCA_903888645.1 uncultured Pseudomonadota bacterium
CGAATCAGTCAAGATGTTTGGCTTCTTCGAGATGCTGGTTTTCATCGGCATCCTGGTTGTGGGTTATGTCTATGCCTGGTTCAAGGGCGCGCTGGATTGGGAGTGATGGCGAGTGAGTATTGAGGGCATTCTGCAGGAAGGCTTCGTTACCACGTCGCTGGATAAGCTGATCAACTGGACCCGCACCGGTTCGATGTGGCCGATGACTTTCGGCTTGGCCTGTTGTGCGGTCGAAATGATTCATGCCGGTTGCTCCCGCTATGACCTTGACCGCTTCGGCATCGTATTTCGTCCGAGTCCGCGGCAGTCCGACGTAATGATTGTGGCTGGGACGCTCACCAACAAAATGGCGCCGGCGCTGCGCAAGGTCTATGACCAGATGACGGAACCGCGCTGGGTCATTTCCATGGGTTCGTGTGCCAACGGTGGCGGTTACTACCACTACTCGTATTCGGTGGTGCGCGGTTGCGATCGCATCGTACCCGTCGATATCTATGTGCCGGGCTGTCCGCCGACGGCCGAGGCGCTGATTTACGGCATCATCCAGCTGCAAAACAAAATCAAGCGAACCTGCACCATCGCCCGCTGAACGAGACCGACAACCGCCAATGAGCGCCAAGCTGGAAAGACTTTGCCATGTCCTGAAGACGGTTTTTGCCGAGAAGATCGGCGAACCGGTTTCGCGTCTGGGCGAAGTGACGATCGAAGTGGACCCGACAGATTATCTGGAAACAGCGAAAGTCTTGCGCGACCATGCCGAGCTGCATTTCGAACAGTTGATAGATCTGTCCGGGGTTGACTATCAATCCTATGGGAACGCGGAATGGTCGGGCCGGCGCTTTGCCGCTGTGAGTCAATTGCTTTCCATCAAGCACAACTGGCGTTTGCGTCTGCGCACGTTCGCCGCGGAGGATAGTTTCCCGGTGGTCGATTCGATATGTCCGATCTGGAACAGCGCCAACTGGTACGAGCGCGAAGCTTTCGATCTGTACGGCATCATGTTTGACGGTCACGTCGATCTGCGCCGCATTCTTACCGATTACGGTTTCGTCGGCCATCCGTTCCGCAAGGATTTTCCGATATCCGGCTACGTCGAGATGCGTTATGACCCGGAGCAGAAACGCGTCGTCTATCAGCCCGTGACCGTGGAGCCGCGCGAAGTAACACCGCGGATCGTCCGCGAGGAAGGCTTTGGCCGTGGCTGAAATACGCAACTACACGTTGAATGTCGGCCCGCAGCATCCGGCCGCCCATGGCGTGCTGCGGCTGGTGCTGGAATTGGATGGCGAAGTGGTGATGCGCGCCGATCCGCATATTGGCCTGCTCCATCGCGCCACCGAAAAACTGGCCGAGACACGCACCTGGGTTCAATCGGTGCCTTACATGGATCGGCTCGATTATGTATCCATGATGTGCAACGAGCATGCCTATTGCATGGCTATCGAACGATTGCTCGGCCTCGAAGTCCCGCTGCGCGCGCAATACATACGCGTCATGATGGACGAGGTTACGCGCATCCTCAATCACCTGCTCAACATCGGCACCCACGCGCTCGATATCGGCGCCATGGCGATGGTGCTGTACACGTTCCGCGAACGCGAAGACCTGATGGATGTCTATGAGGCAGTATCCGGTGCGCGCTTGCATGCCGCATACTATCGGCCGGGCGGCGTGTATCGCGACCTGCCCGAGCAGATGCCGAAGTACGAAGTGAACAAATTCAAGAACGCGAAGACTGTCAAGGAAATCAACGAAAGTCGCGAGGGTTCGCTGCTCGATTTTCTGGAGGACTTCACCAACCGCTTCCCCGGTTTCTGCGACGAGTACGAGACGCTGCTGACCGATAACCGTATCTGGAAGCAGCGCACTGTCGGCATCGGTGTCGTCACGCCCGAGCGCGCCCTGCAATTGGGATTTACCGGCGCCATGCTGCGCGGGTCAGGCGTCGAGTGGGATCTGCTCAAGAAGCAGCCATACGAAGTTTACGACCGCGTTGACTTTGACATTCCGGTCGGCACCAACGGCGACTCCTACGACCGTTACCTGGTGCGCATGGAAGAAATGCGCCAGTCGACCCGGATCATCCGGCAGTGCATCGATTGGTTGCGCAAGAACCACGGTCCGGTGATCACCGACAATCACAAGGTGGCACCGCCGGCCCGCGAGAAGATGAAGTCGAACATGGAAGAGCTGATTCACCATTTCAAGCTCTTCACCGAAGGCATCCATGTGCCGCCTGGCGAAGCCTATGCGGGCATCGAGCACCCCAAGGGCGAGTTCGGTGTGTACGCGATATCGGATGGCGCCAACAAGCCCTTCCGCATCAAGCTCCGTGCGCCGGGTTTTGCGCATCTGGCAGCCATGGACGAAATGTGCAAGGGCCACATGATTGCCGATGCCGTGACCATCATCGGCACGATGGACGTCGTGTTTGGCGAAATCGACAGATGAGTGACCGGTAATGGAAATGCTGAGCCAGAGCGCACTCATCAATATCGACCGCGAAGTCGCCAAGTATCCGGCGGAGCAGAAGCAGTCGGCCGTCATGGCGGCGCTGGCCATTGCCCAGGACGAAAAGGGCTGGCTGCCGCGTGACATCATCGAATATGTCGCCCGCTATCTCGGCATGCCGCCGATTGCTGTGTATGAGGTGGCGAGCTTTTACAACATGTACGACCTGGCGCCGGTCGGCAAGTACAAGTTGACCGTATGCACCAATCTGCCCTGCGCGCTTTCCGGCGGCGTTCATGCCGCCGACTATGTCAAGGAAAAGCTCGGTATCGACTTCAATGAAACCACCCCCGATGGGCAGTTTACGCTCAAGGAAGGCGAGTGCATGGGTGCCTGCGGTGATGCCCCAGTCATGTTGGTCAACAACAAGCGGATGTGCAGTTTCATGACGCCCGACCAAATCGACAAGCTTCTGGCGGAGTGTAAATAATGGCCTTGCTCGGCGCAATCAATCCGCTGCTGACAACCGCCTGGGCGAAGGGCGACGCCGGCTGGCGGCTGCAGGAATACGTCGCCAGGGGTGGCTACGAAGCCTTGCGCATGGTGCTCACGCAAAAGATGTCGCAGGATCAGGTCATCGGCGAAGTGAAGAAATCGGTACTGCGCGGTCGCGGCGGCGCCGGCTTCCCAGCCGGGCTGAAATGGAGCTTCATGCCGCGCGCCTATGCCGGTGACAAGTATCTGGTGTGCAATTCGGACGAAGGCGAGCCGGGCACGTTCAAGGATCGCGATCTGCTCCGTTTCGATCCGCACTCGGTGATCGAGGGCATGGCGATTGCCGCCTATGCCGTGGGCGCGGGGCGTGGCTACAACTATATTCACGGCGAGATCTTCGATCTCTATCTGCGCTTCGAAGAGGCGTTGGCGGAGGCCCGCGCCGCCGGCTTCATTGGTCAGGATATTCTTGGCAGCGGCTTCAATTTCGAGCTGTTCGCCCATCACGGTTATGGCGCGTACATTTGTGGCGAGGAAACCGGTCTGCTCGAATCGATTGAAGGCAAGAAAGGTCAGCCACGCTACAAACCGCCCTTTCCGGCGAGCTTCGGTCTTTACGGCAAGCCGACGACGATCAACAATACCGAAACGTTCTCCGCCGTTCCCTACATCATGCGGATGGGCGGCGACGCCTATCTAAATCTGGGCAAGGCCAACAATGGTGGCACCAAGCTCTTTTCCGTATCCGGTCACGTCAATAGGCCGGGCAACTACGAGGTGCCGATGGGAACCCCCTTCCCGGCATTGCTGGAACTGGCCGGCGGCATGCGTGGCGGTGGCAAGTTGAAGGCCGTCATACCCGGTGGCTCTTCGTCGCCGGTGTTGCCCGCTGAGATCATCATGGACTGCACACTGGACTACGACTCGATTGCCAAGGCCGGTTCCATGCTCGGTTCCGGCGCCGTCATCGTCATGGACGAGTCAGTCTGCATGGTCAAGGCGCTGGAGCGCCTCTCCTATTTCTATTTCGAGGAATCCTGCGGCCAATGCACTCCCTGCCGCGAAGGCACCGGCTGGATGTACCGGATCGTGCATCGGATCGAGACCGGCGACGGCCGCCCCGAGGATCTCGATCTGCTCGGCAACCTGACCGGCAATATCATGGGTCGCACCATCTGTGCGCTCGGCGATGCCGCGGCGATGCCGGTCAACGGTTTCCTAAAACATTACCGTGACGAGTTCGCTTATCACATCGAACACAAGAAATGTCTGGTGCCCCCCGACGTGCAGCGCGCCGGCAGCACATTCTACGTAGGACCGTCATGCTAGAAATCGAGATCGACGGCAAGTCGCTGCAGGTGGACGAGGGCAGCACCATCATTGATGCGGCGGCGAAGGCGGGCGCTTATATCCCGCACTTCTGCTACCACAAGAAACTGTCGATTGCGGCCAACTGCCGCATGTGTCTGGTTCAGGTCGAAAAGGTGCCCAAGCCGATACCGGCCTGCGCGACGCCGGTTACCAACGGCATGAAGGTATTCACCCATTCCGAGATGGCGGTCAAGGCACAGCAGGGTGTCATGGAGTTCCTGCTCATCAATCATCCGCTGGATTGCCCGATCTGCGATCAGGGCGGCGAATGCCAGTTGCAGGATCTCGCCGTCGGTTACGGTGCGTCGGCTTCGCGTTATCAGGAAGAGAAGCGGGTGGTCGGCAACAAGGACCTCGGCCCGCTGGTAACCACCGACATGACGCGATGCATCAACTGCTCGCGCTGTGTCCGCTTCACGCAGGAAATCGGCGGTCTGATGGAACTGGGCCAGTCGTTCCGCGGCGAACGCGTCGAGATCATGCCGTTCATCGAGCAGACCGTCGATTCCGAGTTGTCGGGCAACATCATCGATCTTTGTCCGGTGGGTGCGCTGACCTCCAAGCCTTTCCGTTTTGCCGCACGTACCTGGGAACTGGCGAGGCGCAAATCGGTCAGCCCGCATGACGGCTTGGGTAGCAACCTCATCGTTCAGATCAAGCATGACAAAGTCATGCGCGTGCTGCCGCTGGAGAACGAGCAGGTCAACGAATGCTGGTTATCCGACAAAGATCGTTTCTCTTACGAGGCACTGAATTCCGACCAGCGCCTGACCAAGCCGATGGTGAAGCAGGGCGGGGCGTGGAAGGAAGTCGAGTGGAATGTCGCGCTCGACTATGTGTCCCACGCCCTCAAGGATGTCGTCGCCAAGCACGGTGCGGCCGCGGTCGGTGCGCTGGCCTCGCCACAGGCGACCCTGGAAGAACTCTACCTGCTGCAGAAACTTGTGCGCTCCCTCGGTTCCGACAACGTCGATTTCCGCTTGCGCCAGACAGATTTTTCGGCGGACGGCGCACGCAAAGGCGTGCCTTGGTTGGGCTTGCCCGTAGCCGATTTGAGCCTGCTCGACCGTGCCCTCGTCGTCGGCAGTTTCCTGCGCAAGGATCAGCCATTGCTGGCGCAGCGTTTGCGCCAGGCAGTCAGGCGTGGTGCGCAGCTCAGTGTGATCCATGCCGCCGATGACGATCTGCTGATGCGTATTCATGCCAAAGCCATAGTCGCTCCTTCCCACCTACCCGAAACCTTGGCGCAAGTCCTCAAGAGCGCGGCCGAGCAGAAGGGCGTCGCCGTCGATACGGAGTTGGCTCAGATCGCAGTCAGCCCCGAGGCCCAGGCCATTGCCGCCAGCCTCCTGTCCGGTGAGCGCAAGGCGATCCTGCTTGGCAATTTCGCCCAGCAGCATCCGCAGGCCGCCACGCTGCATGCATTAGCCGAGCGCCTGGCAATCGTCACTGGCGCCAGCTTCGGTTTCCTTGGCGAGGCGGCCAACAGTGTCGGCGGCTATGTTGCCAATGCATTCCCGTCGGGCCATGGACTGAATGCCCGGCGCATGTTGAAGGAGCCGCGTCAGGCATATGTCCTATTGCACGGCGAAGCGCCAATCGATTGGGCAGAGCCGGCGCTGCTGCAAGCTGCCCTGAAAGTTGCGGCAACCGTCATCCTGCTGTCGCCGTTCAAGCAGGGCGCAGCGCTCGAATTTGCCGATGTCATTTTGCCGATAGCGCCCTTTACGGAAACGTCGGGTAGCTTCGTCAATACCGAAGGCCGCGTACAGAGCTTTCATGCGGTCGTCAAACCCCAGGGCGATGCTCGTCCCGGCTGGAAGGTGCTGCGTGTGCTTGGCAACCTGCTCGGGCTGTCCGGATTTGCGCACAACAGCAGCGAGGAGATCTGGGTCGAACTTTTCGGCAAGAAACCTGAATTCGTGGCCCATCTGGACAACTCGATTTCGGGGATCACACTCAATCTGCAAGCAGTTGCCGCTGGCATGGAACGCGTCAGCGATGTGCCTATCCATTTCGCCGACGCCATTGCCCGCCGCGCGCCGAGCCTCCAGCGCACCCATGACGCTGCGGTTCCGACTGCGCGCATGAGCGCCGCCACCTTGTCCAGCCTCGGCCTGCAGGCAGGCGACAGTGTCCGAGTCCGCCAGGACGCCGGGGCAGTCGCGCTCACCGCCGAACTCGATGCCGGTGTGCCAGCGAATTGCGTTCGCGTCGCGGCTGCGCACCCGACGACAGCCGCGCTGGGCTCCATGTTCGGCACAATCATCGTGGAGCGTGCCTGATGGAAGCGTCCGTCCTGCACTTGTTTCAGGTTCTCTGGGGTCCATTGTGGGAACCGGCATGGTCGGTGGTGCAACCGGTGTGGCCGTTGATCTGGACGGTTGCCAAGATCGCCGGAATTATTGTCCCGCTGCTGCTTTGCGTGGCCTACCTGACTTATGCCGAGCGCAAGGTCATCGCCTATATGCACGTCCGCCTCGGCCCGAATCGCGTCGGACCGCTCGGACTGCTGCAGCCGATCGCCGACGGTGTCAAACTCCTTTTCAAGGAAATCATCACTCCGACGCGAGCCGACAAGTCGCTGTATTACTTGGGCCCGATCATGGCAATGGCGCCGGCCTTGGCGATCTGGGCGGTGGTGCCGTTTGCCGATGGGTGGGTGCTCGGCAATGTCGATGCCGGCTTACTTTATGCCATGGCGATTAGTTCGGTTGGCGTCTACGGCATGCTGATCTCCGGTTGGGCATCCAACTCCAAGTACCCGTTCCTTGGTGGCCTGCGCGCCGCCGCGCAGATGGTCTCCTATGAAATCTCCATGGGCATGGCGCTGGTCTGCGTGGCGATGATTTCCAATAGCCTCAATCTGACCGACATCGTTAACGGCCAGGACAAGGGAATCTTCGCCAACATGGGCGTCGGTTTTCTTTCATGGAACTGGCTACCGCTGCTGCCGATGTTCCTGGTCTATCTGATTTCCGGTGTGGCCGAAACCAACCGGGCGCCGTTCGACGTTGTCGAAGGCGAATCCGAGATCGTTGCCGGTCACATGGTCGAATACGTAGAATGGATACTTTCCATTGTTATACAGGCCCTCTCAAGAAAGCATGAGTTTGAG
>CAISUK010000075.1 GCA_903888645.1 uncultured Pseudomonadota bacterium
CCCCAGAAATGTTGTACGGAAAATATTGCCGCAATGGTATACCATACGCAAACATCAATTCAATGGTTTTCCGCACATGCTTATCGGCTACTTACGCGTATCTACCGACAATGACCGCCAATCCACCGATCTTCAGCGCGACGCGCTGCTGGCTGTTGGCATTGATGCGCGCCACCTATTCCAGGATTATGCCTCAGGCGCCAGGGATGACCGGCCAGGACTAGCCAAAGCGCTTGAGTATCTTCAGTCCGGTGACGTGCTAGTGGTGTGGAAACTCGACCGTCTTGGTCGCTCGCTATCGCACTTGCTTGATATCGTGAACTCGCTCAAGGAAAAACGCGTGGGATTTCGCTCGTTGACGGAAAGCATGGATACCACCACACCGTCAGGCGAATTCCTGTTCCAGGTGTTCGGCGCACTCGCGCAGTACGAGCGCGCGCTGACGCGCGAGCGCGTCATAGCCGGACTGGCCGCAGCTAAGCGTCGTGGCCGTCGCGGCGGGCGGCCGTTGGCGATCACAGGCGAGAAGCTTGACGCCATTCTCGCCGCACTGGACGGCGACATGTCGAAGGCGGCGGTGTGCCGCAACTTCGAGGTCAAGCGCACTACGCTGATCGAAACGTTGTCAAGGATCGGCTGGCCTACAGCTACACGATCTACACAGGAATGACGGCCAAGAGCAAGCGGCTAAACGTCCTATCCGAAGCCGAACACGAAGCGCTGTATGGACTACCCAACTTCGACGACGGCCAGCAGTTAGGCTTTTTGTCGTTGTCGGAAGCTGAACTGGAGCTCGCCACCAGTCGGCCGGGCATCCCGCCTCAGGTCTACTGCATCTTGCAGATTGGCTATTTCAAGGCCAAGCAGACGTTCTTCCGTTTTGACTGGATTGACGTCGAAGATGATGTTGCTTTTGTCTTGAATCGATACTGCCAAGGAGAGGCATTCGAACGTAAGGCGATTACTGACCATGAACACTACACCCAGCGCAGGCTCATCGCCGATCTGTTTGGCTACCGGCAATGGTCCGGTGAGTTCTTTCCGCTACTTGCCAAACAGGCCGTGCAGATTGCACGGCGTGACGTGACGCCGAGCTTCGTCGCCACTGAACTGATTGTCTGGCTCAACAAACTCAAGATCGTCCGTCCCGCGCACACTACGTTGCAGGATCTCATCAGCGCTGAATTGTCAAATGAACGTCGACGCCTTGCCGATCTGCTGGCGGCAGCTCTGGATGATCACACCAAAGCCGCACTGGCAGAACTGATCGCGCGCGACGATACTCTTTCCGAGTTAGCAGCGTTGCGGCAGGATGCCAAGAATTTCCGCTGGCGGCAGATGACGCGCGAGCGCGAAAAGCGTGCCAAGTTGGAGCCGCTGCATCGAATCGCCAAGGCGTTGTTGCCCAAGCTGGGCGTTTCGCAGCAAAACCTGCTGTACTACGCGAGTCTTGCGAACTTCTATACCGTCCACGACCTGCGCAACCTCAAGGTGGATCAGACCCATCTCTACCTACTATGCTATGCATGGCAACGCTACCGGCAGCTCTCAGACAACCTGGTCGATGCGATGGCCTATCATATGAAGCAGTTGGAGGAAGAAAGCAGCGCGGGCGCGCAGAAGTTTTTCGCAGCGGAACAGGTGAGTCGTCGGCAAGACACACCGCAGGTCGGTCGCCTACTGTTGATCTATGTCGATGACACGGTAGCCGACGCTACGCCGTTCGGCAACGTACGCCAGCGCGCGTACAAGATCATGCCGAAAGACACGCTACAGATCACCGGTCAGCGCTTGAGCGTCAAGCCAGTGAGCAAACTGATCCTGCACTGGCAGGCGGTGGACGGCCTAGCCGAACGTATCCGCAGACATCTGCGACCGCTGTACGTTGCGCTCGACTTTACCAGTGCCGTTCCCGACAGCCCCTGGCTCGAAGCGCTGGCCTGGGCCAAAAGCGTGTTTGCCAAGCAGCAGCGACTGTCGCAACGGACGCTGGCTGAATGTCCTGAGGCCACGCTGCCAAAACGATTGCGGCCATACCTGTTGATCTTCGATGCCGATGGCAAGCCGACGGGTCTGCACGCCGATCGCTACGAGTTCTGGCTATATCGCCAGATCAGGAAGCGCTGCAAGTCGGGCGAAATCTATCTCGACGACAGCCTGCAACACCGCCACTTCTCCGACGAACTGGTCTCGATGGACGAGAAAGCTGATGCTCTCGCGCAAATGGATATCCCCTTCTTGCGTCAGCCGATCGATACCCAGCTCGACGCACTGACGGTCGAGCTGCACGCGCAATGGGTAGCATTCAACAGCGAGCTACAACAGGGTAAGCTGACGCATCTGGACTATGATAAGGATAGGAGGAAAAA